>NZ_BAAILO010000243.1:69041-97144 GCF_054589115.1 Cupriavidus sp. 8B
CACCGGCGAGGCCACCGGGCTGGTCGTAGCGTCGGTGGCGGCGGGCGCAGCCTGCGCAGGCGCCGACTGCACCGGCGCGGGTGTGCCGGGCGCTGCGTCTGGCGGTGCGGTCCGCCCGGTGGAGGCTGCGTCGAGCCTGGCGGCCTCGGCTTCGGTCACGTAGTCGAATGCCTTGACCACCTTGACCACGCCGCTGGCATTGCGCGCCACATCGGTGGCGCGCTCGCCCTCGGGCGGCGTGACCACGCCGAGCAGGTAGACGACGCCCTTCTCGGTGACGATCTTGATCGAGTTCGAGGGCACGCCATCGGCGGTGACCAGCATGGTCTTGACCTTGCTGGTGATAAAGGCGTCCTGGCTCTGCGTGACGAACGACGGCGACGAGACGATCTCAAGCTCGTTGACCACCTCACGCGCATTGGGCAGCCCCTTTACGTATTGGTCGATCTGCTGCTTGACCGTGTTGTCCTTGGCTTCGCCGGTCAGCAGCACCTTGCGGTTGAAGACCGACACGCTCACGCGGGCCTGGCCGTTGTAGCGCGAGTTCAGGGTGTTCTCGGCTTCGAGCTGCAGGCCGCGGTCGATGGTCTGGGTGGCGGTAGGCCGGCGGTCGGTGGCCATGGTCACGCCGCCTGCCATGCCGGCGGCGATGACCGGGAAGCAGCCGGTGAGCTGCGTGGCCGCGACGGCCAGGGCCGCCACCATGGTGGCAGTGCGGGCCAGGCGTGGCAGGTGCCCGGTCAGCCGGGCGGCGCGGGATTCACGCGAGTTGGGCAGAGTCGTCATGCGGTCCTTGCTGAAAGCGGTGAGGCAAAAAAAAGGGCGGTGGTGGCAAAAAGGCGGCAGCACCGCGCGGCAGGCTTGGGTGGGCGCAGGCCTCACCCCTCGCCCAGCAGCGCTTCGTCGATGCCGTCGCACAGGCAATGCAGGGTCAACAGGTGCACTTCCTGGATGCGCGCCGCGCGCTCGCTGGGAACGCACAGGTGGACGTCGAACTCATCGAGCAGGCCGGCGAGCTCGCCGCCGCCCTGGCCGGTCAGCGCCACCACGCTCATGTCGCGCTGCTTGGCGGCCAGCACCGCGGCGATCACGTTGGCGGCGTTGCCGGAGACGGACATGGCGAGCAGCACGTCACCCGGCTGGCCGAGCGCTTCCACCTGCTTGGAAAACACCACGCTGAAATCGTAGTCGTTGCCGATGGCGGTGAGGACGGAGCTGTCGGTGGTCAGCGCGATCGCCGCCAGGCCCGGGCGCTCGCGCTCGAAGCGGCCGATCAGGTCGGCCGCGAAATGCTGGGCATCGGCGGCGGACCCACCGTTGCCGCACGCCAGGATCTTGTTGCCGCTGGTGAGCGCGCCCACCAGGCGTTCGATCGCCGCGGCGATGTGCGGCGCCATCACGGCGGCGGCCTGGCGCTTGGTCTCCGCGCTGTCAAGGAAATGCTGCTGGATGCTATCGATATGCATGGCTCGATCGGCCTTCTTGTTTTCAAACGCTTTTCAAATACGGCATGCGCCGCAAGATACCGCGCATTATGACGCAGGCGCCCGGGCTGCCTGCCGCTTCATTGCGCCGCGCCGGCATCGAACGCATCGCGGATCCATTCGAGCCGGCCCGGCTCCAGCGCGACGACATCCAGCCGGCAGCGCGGCTCAAAGCCCTGCCCTTCCTGCGCGGCCAGGTAATGCGCCGCCGCCAGCAGGACGCGCCGCTGTTTGGCCGGCGTGACGCTGGCTGCCGCGCCGCCATAGGCGCGGCTGGCACGCTGGCGCACCTCGACAAAGACCAGCGTGCCGTCGGCCTCGCGCATGATCAGGTCGATCTCGCCGCCTTTGCAGCGATAATTGCGAACCACGAGCGCCAGGCCTTGCCCCTCCAGGTAGTCCAGCGCGCGCGACTCGGCCCGGGCTCCCCGCGCCTGCGTCGGCGACATCGTGGATTTGAATGATGGTTTCAACGGAAGTTCTCAAGCATGACTGACTGGATCTCCCTGGCGGCCGGCCAGTCCTACCCGTCCGGCACCCTGTATGTGGTTGCCACCCCGATCGGCAACCTGGCCGATCTCTCGCTGCGGGCGCTGCACGTGCTCGGCCTGGTCGACGCCGTGGCCTGCGAGGACACCCGCAATACCGGGCAACTGCTCACGCGCGTGGGGCTGCACCGCCCGCTGCTGGCGGTGCACGAGCACAACGAGCGCGAAGCGGCCGAGCGCATCAACGCGCGGCTGGCGGCCGGCGAGCGCATTGCCTATGTGTCCGATGCGGGCACGCCCGGCATCTCGGATCCGGGCGCACGGCTGGTGGAAGCGGCCCGCGCCGCCGGCCACGCGGTGGTGCCGCTGCCCGGCCCGAGCGCGACGGTGGCGGCGTTGTCGGTGGCGGGCGCGATGCTCGACAGCGGTGACGGCCGCTTCACCTTTGCCGGCTTCCTGCCGCCCAAGGCGCGTGCGCGCGCCGACGCCATCGCCGGGCTGGCCACGCTGGACCATGCCTGGGTGGTGTATGAGGCGCCGCACCGCATCGCTGACACGCTGGCGGCGCTGGCCGCCGCGCTGCCGGCCGGCCGGCGGCTGCTGATCGGCCGTGAGCTGACCAAGCTGTTCGAGGAAATCAAGGTGCTGCCCGTGAGCGAGGCGCCGGCCTGGCTGGCCGCCGATCCGTCGCGCGCCAAGGGCGAGTTCGTGCTGGTGGTGGAAGGCGCATCGCCCGTGGCGGCGGAGGCAGGCCTGCCCGACGCCCGCGCCCAGCAGGTGCTGGGCCTGCTGCTGGCCGAGTTGCCGGCCAAGCGGGCCGCCAAGCTCGCCGCCGCCATTACCGGCGCCCCGACCGATGCGCTGTACCGGCTGGCGCTGGCCCAGCGCGCCGAAGACAGCACCGACGACGAAACCACGGAGTAAATCGAACTGGAGAGTGAGGCTGGCGCCGACGGCGTCGCGGACCTGGCTTGGCTGCATGGTCCGCGCCACGGCTCAGCGGCTCTTGCGCTTGGTGCTCGCCGGCTTGCGCGTCTTGCGGGCCGTGCGCGCTGGCTTGGCCGGGTTGTCGGCCAGTTCGGAACCGGTGTAGGCATCGTCGCCGCCGTCGCCCGCATCGTCGTCGCTTGGCGCGATCTGCGGCCCCAGCGCTGCCACCTCGGAGCGCGACAGGCGCCGGATCTCCACCTGGGTCGAGCCGTGCTCGGTGAAACCGAGTCGCTTGGCGGCGCCGTAGGACACGTCGAGGACGCGGTTGCCGTGATATGGCCCGCGATCGTTGATGCGAACAACCGCTACCTTGCTGTTGCGCAGGTTGCGCACCAGCACCCAGCTATCGAGCGGCAGCGAGGGATGCGCGGCGGTCATCGCGCGCATGTCGAAGCGCTCGCCATTGGCGGTCTTGCGGCCATGGAAGCCCTTGCCATACCAGGACGCCATGCCACGCTGCTCGTAGGAACCGAGATCGGGCCGCAGGCCTTCCAACGATCCCTGGCCCCTGCCTTCGCCCAGCGAACCGGTGCTGCCCCAGCGGAACAGGCCCCAGCCGTTGCCGTTGTCTTTCTGGGCTTGGTCCGTAGGTGCGCCCTTTGCCGCTTTGCCCGGCTTGGCGGGCTTTGCGCTTCCCGGGGTGGCGGCGGTGGGCCCGCCCTCCTGCGATTGATCCGCCGGCGGGATCGCACAGGCGGCCAGCGCCAGCGCGCACGAAGCGTGCAGGCACAGGCGGACGATCCGCCCGGGGCGGGAAAGATAGGGGGCTAACCAAGGCATCGCGGGAGTCTAGCATCACGCAGTTACACCTATGGCCCTTGATTATGTTACGAATTGTCTGTAACAGACGGTAAAAACCGTACCCGATTCGGCGGCTGTGGGGCGCAATGCCAGTCCTGGCAAGGCTTTCACGGGTGTGATGCCCGCATGGCTTGATGTCTTTGCCGCGCTGCCTCGCGCAGCACGTTCCAGTATGCCCGACGCTACAATGCGAGGACTATTCCAATCGCGGACCCGCCGGCGGCTGCGCCAGTTGTGGCGCATCAGGCGCTCGCGGCGTCCGCGACGTCCTGTGTTCCCCCTCCCGAATTCCACTCCATGCAAGTCCTACTGATTCCCGTGACGCCCTTCCAGCAGAACTGCGCGCTGCTGATCGACGAGACCACCGGCCGCGCCGCGGTGACCGATCCCGGCGGCGACCTTGACCGCATCCATGCCGCGGTCAAGGAGCACGGCGTGACGCTGGAGAAGATCTTCCTCACGCACGGCCATGTGGACCATTGCGCGGGCGCCGCGTCGCTCTCGCGCGAACTCGGGATCCCGATCGAGGGGCCGCACGAGGAAGAGCGTTTCTGGATCGAGCAATTGCCGGAGCAAACGCGCCGCTTCGGCTTTGGCCACGCCGAGGTCTTCGAGCCGCAGCGCTGGCTGGACACGGGCGACACCGTGCAGTTCGGCAGCGAGACGCTGGAGGTCTACCACTGCCCGGGCCACACGCCCGGCCACGTGGTGTTTTTCTCGCGCGCCAACCGGCTCGCCATCGTGGGCGATGTGCTGTTCGCCGGCTCGATCGGCCGCACCGACTTTCCGCGCGGCAACCACGCCGACCTGATCCGCTCGATCCGCACCCATCTGTGGCCGCTGGGCGAAGACGTCACCTTTGTGCCCGGCCACGGACCGGTCTCCACCTTTGGCGAGGAGCGCAAGAACAACCCGTACGTGGCGGACCACCTGATTGATGTGGGCTAGTGGCCTAGTGGCGCCTAGTGGGCTAAGCCCGCAACCCGCTTTCCCCGGACTTCATTCCCAAGGCAGGACATGGCCAAACGACAGGCACCTGACACCCGTCCCGAGATCTATGTAAGCACCGACGTGGAGGCCGACGGCCCCATCCCGGGGCCGCACTCCATGCTGTCGTTCGCCTCCGCCGCCATGCTGGCGGACAAGACCGTGCTGAGCACCTTCTCGGCCAACCTGGAAACGCTGCCGGGCGCCGCCGGTCATCCGGCCCAGATGCAGTGGTGGCAAACCCAGCAGGAAGCCTGGGCCGCCTGCCGGAAAGACCTGGAGCCACCCGAGCGGGCCATGGTGCGCTATGTGGAGTGGGTGGAAAGCCTGCCCGGCAAGCCGGTCTTCGTGGCCTTTCCGGCTGGCTTCGATTTCACCTGGATGTTCTGGTACATGATGCGTTTTGCCGGCCGCTCGCCGTTTGGCTGGGCCGCGCTCGACATCAAGACGCTGGGGTTCGCCATGACCGGGCTGCCCTACCGCAGGACCGTCAAGCCGGCGTTGCCCGCCGCATGGAAGGACCCGCTGCCGCACACCCATGTGGCGCTGGACGATGCGCTGGAGCAAGGCGCGCTGTTCTGCAACATGCTTGCGGAGCTGCGCGCGCGGCAGGCCACGCTGGCCGCCGCCGATGCTGCTGCCAAGGCCGCGTCCGAAGGCGATGCATCGCCGGCCACCCCGGCAGCCTGAGCCTGCTCGCCGGCAGATTGCCGGCGGCCACCTGCGCCAGCTTCGCATCCTGTGTGGCGCCAGCTATAGTTAAGATGTATATGGCATCCGAACCCACCCTGTCTCAGGGCTGCCGCGGTGCCACGCCATATACGGCTTACACGGCCTCGCGAGCCACGCCCAGGAGGTGTCGCCCATGCGTTTCCATCCCGACCTGCACTTGCGCCAAATGGTCGGCCGGTTGCACTGGCCGCACGCGACGCCATCTTCGCGCGAGTCCACCCGCCCGCATTCCCTGGAGGAAGACGCCGAAGTCGCCAAGGCCACGGTCTACGTGAGCGCGGTGACGCTGGTGATCCTGCTGGTAGTCCTGGCGGCAATCGCTTTCGGCCAGGAGGCCATGCACTGGCTGGGTGTTCATTAGACGACCCGCCTGAAGCAAATCAGCCTCCCTGACCGGGCCGGCCCCCACCTAGGTGGGGGCCGGTTTTATTCTGGGGCCAAGGTTTGCGGGTGCGCTGCCGGTGCCGGCTCAGGCCAGCAAGGGGGCGACGTTCTCCGGCGGACGCCCGATGGCGGCGCGGCGGTTGCGCACGACCAGCGGGCGTTGCAGCAGGATGGGATGGTCGGCCACCGCGCCCAGCACCTCGGCATCGGTCAGGCCCGGATCGGCCAGGCCCAGCTCCTTGTAAGGCGCCTCGTTGTTGCGCACCATCTCGCGCACCGGCACGCCCAGCATGGTATGGAGCTGCTTGAGCGTGGACAGCGTGGGCGGCGTCTTCAGGTATTCCACGATCTCCACGGGCTCGCCCAGCCGGCCGGCGGCTGCCTCGACCAGCGCGAGGGTTTCACGCGATTTCGAGCAACGGGGGTTGTGATAGATGGTGATCATGGCGGTACTCCTGGTTCGACTGATGCCCCTGGCCCGTCCGGCTCCGGGGCTGAAACCCGCACTATACAAGCGGCGCTGCCTGCCCGCATGCCCCCGAGAGGTGGCATATCAGCTCAAGGCGGGCTTTCCTTTTCGGGTGCAAGCCGTAGCAGGGCCGCCACGGTGGCGCGCAGCCCGGCGCGCAGCGGCTTGTCGTGGCGCAGCACCAGCGCCAGCGTGCGCGCCAGCGGCGGGGCAAGCGGGCGCACGGCGATCCGCGCGCGCGGCTGGCCTGGCGGCAACGCCATGCCCGGCAGCACCGAGTAACCCAGCCCGGCGCCGACCAGCTCCTTGATCGCCTCGACGCTATCAAGCTCCATCACCGGGCGCGCGCTGATGCCGGCGCGCAGGAACCATTCGTCCACCAGCCGGCGCGTATTGCCGCCGGGCGAAAACAGCACCAGCGGCCTGCCGGCCAGATCGGCCGGCGTCACTGTGGCCGGCAGCGCAGCGTCGTCGGCCGGGCCGATCGCCACGAACGGGTCTTCCAGCACCGGCGTGATGTCGAACATCCGGCCGGAGGCAGGCAACGTCACGAAGGCCAGGTCCAGGGCGTTGTCTTCCACTCCTTTGAGCGCCTCGCCGGTGTTTTCCGTGCTGACCACGATCTCCAGCGCCGGCATGGCGCGGCGCAGGTCGCGCAGCACCGCCGGCAGCAGGTAGATGCAGGCGGTGGCGCCGGTGCCCAGCCGCACCCGGCCGATCACCCCGCCGGCGTGGCGCGCCATGCTGTCGTCGGCGGCGGCCAGCGCCCCGGCCACGCCGCGCGCGTGCGCCAGCAGATCCTCGCCGGCTGCGGTGGGCAGCACATGGCGTCCCACCCGTTCCAGCAGGCGCAGGCCATAGCGCTGCTCAAGCTGGCGGACCTGCAGGCTGACCGCCGGCTGGCTCAAGCCGAGGCGCTCGGCAGCCGCCGAAAAGCTGCCAAGATCGCAAACCAGCGAAAAGGCCTGCAGGAAGTCGGGATTGAGATGCCGCATGGCAAAGAATTTCTTATGCGCTGCATAAGTCAGCGAAGCTTCCTTTATAGCATCGGCGCAAGGTAAGGTTGCAGCGTGCCCCGGCCCTTGCCTGCTGCGGGGCAACTCGCTGCAACACGGCTTCCATCCCTGTTTCGCTTTTCCTCCGGCATCGACTACGCTCGATCCGGCCCACCTGCCCAGACCACTCGCCGCGCCAGCATCATGAAAGCCCCTCTCGCCACACTCAGCGCCGCCTCCGCCACGCCGATGGCCGTGGCCAATGCCACCGTCGCCGTCCAGGCCTGCGCCAGTCTGTCGATCCGCGACGCCACCGGCGAGGACATCCCCGCCATCCAGGCCATCTACGCGCACCATGTGCGCCACGGCCGCGCGTCGTTCGAGGAAGTCGAGCCAGGCGTGGACGACATCCGCCTGCGCCATGCCGAGGTGAAACGCCAGGGCCTGCCCTACCTGGTGGCCGAGCGCGGCGGCGAGGTGCTGGGTTACGCCTATGCGTCCGCCTACCGCACGCGCAGCGCCTACCGCTTTGCCATCGAGGATTCGGTCTATATCGACGAGCGCTACCGGGGCCAGGGCCTCGGCCTTGCGCTGCTAGCCGCGCTGGTGTCGCGCTGCGAGAGCGGTCCGTGGCGGCAGATGGTGGCGGTGGTGGCCTGCACGGCCAGCGGAGAAGGCGCGGGCTCGCTGGCGTTGCACGAACGGGTGGGCTTTCGCACCATAGGCAGGCTGCAATCCGTCGGCTTCAAGCACGGGCAGTGGATCGATACGGTGTTGATGCAGCGGCCGCTGGGGGATGGCGACGAGACGCCGCCGGTGGAGTGCGCGGCCAAGGCGTGAAGCCTGGCTAGCTCAAGCTGGCGGGCAGTGGATTTACCGCGATTAATTCTTGGAAAGAATTTTCAGTAAATCGTTGCTAATAGTGATATTCATCCGGCGCATGATCTTGCGATCAAGGCTGACGAGGGAGCGCAGCGAACGCCCGCCCCCTCCTCTGGCCCCAAGGCTTGAATCCGCCCTGGAACCTTCACACCTCCATCAACCGATCAGGTCCGACAGCGCCAGCGCCACCACCTTGGTGGCACGGTTCAGGTCGTTCAGGCGCAGGTTCTCGTCCGAGTTGTGGCCGCGGGCTTCCATCAGCGTGCGCGGGCCGGCGCCGTACAGCACGGTGGGGATGCCGTACTTGGTGTAGTGGCGGGCATCGGTGTAGAGCGGCACGCCTTGCACCGGAATCTCCACGCCGAACACTTCCTCGGCGCGGCCCTTCAGGGCGCCGATCAGCTTTTCCACGCCCGGCAGTTCCGACAGCGGCTCGGCCAGGATGATGCGCTCGACCTTGACCTCGATGCCCGGACGATCCTTGGCAGCCTTCTCGACCACGGCGCGCAGCTCGCCTTCGGCGTCGAAGCCGATTTCCTCGGGGATCATGCGGCGGTCGACGCGGAAGGTCACCAGGTCCGGCACCACGTTGGTGTTGATGCCGCCCTTGATCAGGCCAACGTTCAACGTGGCGGTATCGATGCCCAGCGTCTTCGACTTGCGCGTGGCCAGTTCGGCGCGCAGGCCGTAGATGGCTTGCAGGATGTGGGTGGCGGCCTCGATCGCGTCCACGCCGGTGTGCGGCATGGCGGCGTGGCCTTGCTTGCCCTTGACCGTCACTTCGACGTGCAGGCAGCCGTTGTGGGCCGAGGTGATGCCGTAGGAGAAGCCCGCCGAGATGGCGTAGTGGGGCTTGCTCAGGCCTTGGTCGAGCAGGAACTTGGGACCGATGTCGCCGCCGGTTTCCTCGTCATAAGTGAATTGCAGTTCCAGCGTGCCGTTGAGCTTGGCGCCTTGCTTCTCGGCTTCCATCAGCGCCAGCACGGCGTAGGTGTAGGTGGCGAAGTCCGACTTGGACACGGCCACGCCGCGGCCGTACATGACCGGGCCGTGCTCGCTGTCGGCGATCTCGCCGCCGTACGGGTCCTTGGTCCAGCCCAGGCCCGGGGGCACCACGTCGCCGTGCGCGTTCATGGCGATGGTCGGGCCGCCCGTGCCGAAGGTCTTGCGCACCAGCAGGTTGGTGGCGCTGATCATGCCGGCGGCCTTGACCAGTTCGTCCGGCACCTTGTGCGCTTCGACCTTGAAGCCCAGGCCTTCCAGCAGCACCTTGGCGCGCGCGCCGTGCGCGTCGCAGTCGCCCGGCGGGTTATCCGAAGGCACCTTGACCAGTTCGGCCAGGAAGGCTTCCTGCGCGGGGCGCTGGGCGTCGATGTAGTTGGTGAGCGTGGTCTGCAGCGGGTTCACGTTGTCTCTTGCGGTCATGGTTATTCTCGAAAAAGTCTAAGTCTCATCAGGATGACGGATGCGGGCGCTTTACTGCTGCCGCGCGGAGTGCTTGTCGAAATGCTCGACGAAATCGCCGAATACGGCGGCCGCGCTGGCGGCGTCCTCCGCGGTCATGATTTCGGTGGGGTGATGGCTGATGCCACCGTTGCCGCAGCGCACAAAGAGCATCGCCACATCGGCAATGGCCGCGATGGCCATGGCGTCATGGCCGGCGCCAGAAGGCAGGTGCCGCACAGGCAGTCCCTGGCGGGCGATGGCATCCGCCCATTGCGTTTGCAGCCAGGGCGCGCATGGCACGCTGACGGCCTCGTGGGTCTTGCGGATCTGCACGCGCACATTGCGGCGGGCGCACACGCGCTCGATTTCCGCCAGCACGTCGTTGACGGCAGCCTGGCGCACGGCGTCCTCGCCGGCACGGATGTCGATGGAGAAGACCGCGCGGCCCGGCACCACATTGGCGGCGCCGTTGGGCACGTTGAACTGGCCGATCGTGCCGACCAGTCCGGGCAGGCCGCCGCAGCGGCGCTCGATGAACAGGCCGACCTCGGCGCCAGCCATGGCGGCGTCGCGGCGCATGTCCATCGGCACGGTGCCGGCGTGGCCGGCCAGCCCTTCCAGCTCCACGATGAAGCGGCTCGCGCCGGAGATCGCGGTCACGACACCCAGCGACAGCCCTTCATTGAGCAGCACCGGGCCTTGTTCGATATGGACTTCCACGAACGCCAGCACCTGCTCGCGCGAATGCGCGGCGGCCGGCAGCCCAGCGGGATCGAAACCTGCCGCGTGCATCACTTCGCGCATGGTCTTGCCCGAATCGTCCACGTTGTCGAGCACATTGGTGTCGAAGGTGCCGGCAATGGCGCGGCTGCCCAGCAGCGTGGCCTTGAAGCGCACGCCCTCTTCCTCGGCAAAGCCCACCACCTCGATAGCGAACGGGAAGCGCTTGCCCTGGCGGTGCCACTCCGCCACGCAGGCGATCGGCAGGATCACGCCGAGGTTGCCGTCATAGCGGCCGCCATCGCGCACGGTGTCGAAGTGCGAGCCGGTGAGCAGCGCGGGCGCATCGGGCGTGGTGCCGTCGTAGCGGCCGATCACGTTGCCGGCGGCGTCGCGGCGCACCGTCATGCCGGCTTCGCGCATCCACTCGGCGAGCTGCGCGGCGGCGCCGTGGTGCGCCTCGGTGAGATAGGTGCGGGTGAGCATGCCGGGCTGCTCGGTGTGGACGGCCAGGGTATCGGCCCAGGCCATGATGCGCGCCCCGGTTTCGGTAGCGGGCTTGAGGGTTGCTGCCATGCGTGTCTCCTGCTGGAAGTGCGCGAATGCGGTGGCGCCGGATCATGCAAGCCCCGCGCCAGCGGCACCGCGCTGGTGCCGGGCCGGTGCCTAGGGAAAGTCCCAGGGGCGCCGCGACTCTCGTTCGAGAGCTCTATTCTGTGCGATTCATGGTAGCACAGTGAATTCAAAAATTGCATACAAAAATGATATGCACTATATTGGCTTCCACGTTACGACAATTCGCTGCGGACAATCCGATCCGGACAGCGAGTTGCGTGGATTCCGCTCCAACAGAAGGGCCAATCCGCGAAGCGCCACAGCCCTCACCCGGCTTTCGCGCCCGGCACGTCAGGCCGGCCTTCCCGCAAGCGGGCAGCCGGCAATTCCTGCAGCAATGACAGGACGCGCCAGCCACAGACCTGGACGTGTCCGCATGGAGACAACGATGCACCCAGCAGCCCCGCTACGGCCCGCTTCCGGCCGCCCCCAGTCCGCTTTCACCCGCTTTACCCGCTCCCTGTTTGGCCAGGTCTTGATCGCCCTGGTGCTGGGCACCGCACTCGGCCTGTTCTTTCCTGAGTTCGCCGCCAAGCTCAAGCCGCTTGGCGATGCCTTTATCAAGCTGATCAAGATGCTGATTGGCCCGATCGTGTTCTGCGTGGTGGTGGCAGGCATCTGTGGCGCCGGCGAGCTGAAGAAGGTGGGCCGGGTCGGCATCAAGGCGGTGCTGTATTTCGAAGTGGTCACCACCATCGCGCTGGCGCTGGGTATTGCCCTGGCCTATATCTTCCACCCCGGCACCGGCATGAACGTGAACCCGGCCTCGCTCGACGCCTCGGCCATGTCCGCCTACGTGGACACCGCCGCCAAGGTCAAGAGCGCGGGCATGGTGGACTTCCTGCTCAAGCTGATTCCCAGCACGATCATGGGTGCGTTCGCCAGCGGCGACGTGCTGCAGGTCTTACTGGTTTCGATCCTGTTCGGCTGCGCGCTGTCGCTGGTAGGCGAGCGCGGGCGGCCGCTGGTATCGATGATCGACACCTTTTCGCACACCTTGTTCAAGATGATGGGCTTCATCATCAAGCTGGCGCCGCTGGGCGTGCTGGGCGCGGTGGCCTTCACCGTGGGCAAGTACGGCATCGGCTCGCTCAAGCAGCTCGGTTACCTGGTGGTGGTGTTCTACGGCGCCGTGGCCCTGTTCGTGCTGGTGGTGCTGGGGACCGTGATGCGCCTGTGCGGCTTCTCGGTAATCAAGCTGATCCGCTACCTGCGCGCCGAACTGCTGGTGGTGCTGGGCACCGCGTCGTCCGACAGCGTGCTGCCGCAGATCATGAAGAAGCTTGAGTTCATGGGCATCAAGAAATCGGTGGTGGGCCTGGTGATCCCCACCGGCTACTCCTTCAATCTCGACGCCTTCTCGATCTACCTGACGCTGGCCGCGGTGTTTATCGCCCAGGCCACCAATACGCCGCTGGCGCTGGGCGACCTGCTCGGCATCCTGGCCGTCGCCCTGGTCACGTCCAAGGGCGCGCACGGCATTCCCGGCTCGGCCATCGTGATCCTGGCGGCCACGTTGTCGGCCCACCCTGCGATTCCCGCTATCGGACTGGTGCTGGTGCTGTCGGTCGACTGGTTCATCGGCATCGCCCGTGCCGTCGGCAACCTGATCGGCAACTGCGTGGCAACCGTGGTGGTAGCCGCCTGGGAAAAGGACATCGACCGGGCGCGCGCCCACGATGTGCTCAACGGCAAGATCGACGCCAGCGACCTCGAAGCGGGCTTTGCCCCGGCGCCTCACGGGGCCGCCGCGGCCACCCCCGGGGCATCCCCGCTGCCCGGCGCGGCCGCGGGGCGCTAGAATCTCGGCATTCCTCCCACGAGACGCTGCGCAAGTGCGCAACCATGCCTGAGCATATCGACCCTGCCATGACCGCCGAAGCGATCGCCGAAGACATCGTCGCGGCCATCGTTTCGCACCGCCTGCCGCCTGGCACCAAGCTGCGCGAAGAGGCCCTGGCCAGCGTCTACCGCGTCAGCCGCACCAAGGTGCGCGCGGCGCTGCTGATGCTGTCCAAGGACAAGCTCATCCAGATCGTGCCGGACAAAGGCGCCTTCGTGGCCAAGCCCAGCGCCGAGGAGGCGCGCGAAGTGTTCGCGGTGCGCCGCATCCTGGAGGCGGCCCTGGCGCGCGAGTTCGTGGCGCGCGCCACCGCCGCAGATTACAAGCGCATCGACCGGCACCTCGTCGCCGAGAAAAAGGCGCTGGGCGGCAGCGATGCGCATGTGCGCACCCGCCTGCTCAGCGATTTCCACATCATGCTGGCGGAGGTGGTGGGCAATGGCGTGCTGACGGGCATGCTGCAGGAGTTGTCGTTGCGCAGCGCGGTGATCACCATGCTGTACCAGTCCCGCCGCGACGCCGCCTGCTCCTCGGATGAGCATCGCGAGTTCATCGAGGCGGCCCGCGCAGGCGACACCGAGCGCGCGGTGACGCTGATGGTGGAACACCTGAACCATGTCGAAGCGGCGCTGCATTTCGAGCAGGTCCCCGCCGCGCGCAGCAAGGACCTGGTGACGGCGCTGCTGGCCTGAGCCTGGCATGCCGCGGCGCGCCTGACCTGGCGCTTGAGCTGGCGTTGACCCAGGTCAAGGCGCGCCACGCGCCTTTGCGCCATCATCGACCTCGTCATGAAGCTGCGGGGGCGCGCTTCATGACACACTGGCCCGTCCATCGCGGACGGCAGCCCGCACGCCGGCCTGGGTGCGGGCTTTTTCTTTTGCGCGCCGCGCGCGCCGCCATTGCCAGATCCGCGCGTGATCGAATCCCGTCTTCGGAGTAGGATGTCGGTGGCCCAGGTCAGAGGCCGCTTAAAAGATAGGTCCTTCGGACTTTCGTGTGGGTCGCCAATCGAGCAAGTCAACAGCGGCATCATGCATGTATGCGTAGTGCCGTAACGAAAATCCGCTTGCAGCTTGGCTTTGCGGGCAGCCCGCCGTGCGGCACCGCCTCGAGCGGAAGCCCGTCTGGCGAAACAGCAAACATCCAAAAGCCCCTTCTACCCACACGAAAGTCTGAAGAACCAAAAGATAAAGCCAGGAGACAGACATGACCCGTTCCAGCCGTCCGGTGGCGACGTCCGTGGCATCGCCAGAGCCTGCCCGCGCCATCCTGTTCCCCGCTTTGCCGTCCCTGACGGTCCCGCCATCCGTGCGCCAGCGCGGGCGCGACTGATCTTCCCGCCCGACTCCCGTGCCGGGCCATCCGCTTTCATCATCCAACCCATCCCAGGGAGGGAAACCCATGTCCAACGCGTTCAAAGACGACGTCCTGGCCGGCAAGGTCGTGTTTATCGCCGGCGCCTCGTCCGGCATCAACCTGGGCATCGCCCGGCACTTCGCCAAGGCGGGCGCCCGCCTGGCGCTGGTCAGCCGCGACCCCGAGCGCATTGCCGCGGCGGCGGCCAGCATCGTTGATGCCGGCGGCAGCGCTATTGGCATGGCGGCCGATGTGCGCGACTACGCTGCGGTGGAAGCGGCACTCGCGCGCACGCGCGACGAACTCGGCCCGATCGACATCGTGATCTCGGGCGCGGCCGGCAACTTTGTCGCGCCGGCGCTGGGCATGTCCGCCAACGGCTTCAAGACCGTGGTGGACATCGACCTGATCGGCACCTTCAATGTCTTTCGCGCCTGCTTTGCCTTCCTCAATGCGCCGGGCGCCTCGCTGATCGCCATCACCGCGCCGCAGGCGGTCAATGCGATGATGTTCCAGGCCCATGTGTGCGCCGCCAAGGCCGGCATCAATATGCTGGTGAAATGCCTGGCCATGGAATGGGGCCCGGCCGGCGTACGCGTAAACGGCATCTCGCCCGGCCCCATCGCCGGCACCGAAGGCATGGCGCGGCTCGCGCCCACTCCCGAGATGGAGGCGCGCTTCAAGGCACGCCTGGCGCTGCGCGACTACGGCGACAAGGACGATATCGCCAATACTGCGCTGTTCCTGTCCACCGACAACGCACGCTATATCACGGGCACCATCGTCGACTGCGATGGTGGCAGCAAGCTGGGCGACGCGTCGGCCGATGCGCTGCATCCGCCCAAGGCTCCGGGCAAGGAGGCCTGAGCCGCGCAGCTTTCCGCACATTCAAGCACGCATGCATCCGCACAACTACGACAAGGAGACTCCAGTGACATCACCCGTGCTCTATCACGCCGCCGAAGGCGTGGCCACCATCACCCTGAACCGCCCCGACGTGCTCAACGCGCTCAACAGCGCGCTGATGATCGAGCTGCGCGCCGCCGTCGAGCGCGCCGCGCAGGACGAGGCCGTGCGCGCTGTGGTGCTGACCGCCAATGGCCGCGGCTTTTGCGCGGGCGCCGACCTGGCCGGGCGCGAGCCCGGGCTGCAGGATTCGGGCACGCTGCTGCGCGAGCGCTACCACCCGATCATCCTGGCGCTGCGCAATATGCCCAAGCCTGTCATCACCTCGGTCAACGGCGTAGCGGCAGGCGCCGGCATGAGCCTGGCGCTGGCCGGCGACGTGGTGCTGGCCGCGCGCTCGGCATCGTTCCTGCAGGCGTTCTCCAAGATCGGGCTGGTGCCGGATGCCGGCAGCACTTACTTCCTTCCCCGCTACGCGGGCGAGATGCGGGCACGCGCGCTCGCCATCCTGGCCGAGAAGATCGACGCGGAAGAAGCGCATCGCATCGGCCTGGTGTGGAAGGTGCATGAGGACGACGCCCTTACGGCCGAGACCGCCAAGCTGGCCGCCCACCTGGCGCAGATGCCCACCTTTGCCTACGGCTTGATCAAGGAAGCGCTCAACGCCAGCCTGGAGAGCGACCTGCCGGCGCAGCTCGAGCGCGAGGCCACGCTGCAGTCGCGCGCATCGCGCAGCGAGGACTTCAAGGAAGGCGTGGCGGCGTTCCTGGAAAAGCGCAAGCCGGCCTTCAAGGGCCGCTGACCGGTTTGCTCCCCGTGCCCACTCGTGGGAGCGGGGACGGGGGAGAGGGCGGGCGCTCGCAGAAGCGATCCGTCTCCCGCTATCACCGACTTCGCATCGCACCACGCTTCGAAACCAGGAGACGCGCATGATGCTAGGCCTCATGCAAGACCGTCCGTTGCTGATTTCCTCACTGATCGAGTACGCCGCGCAGTACCACCCGCAGCAGGAGATCGTGTCGCGCACGATCGATGGCGGCACGGTGCGCTCCAACTACGCGCAGGTGCACCGCCGCGCAAAGCGGGTCGCCAGTGCGCTCACCGGGCTCGGCGGACTCGGCATCGAGCAAGGCGATCGCGTCGGCACGCTGGCGTGGAACACGCACCGCCACCTGGAGCTGTACTTTGGCGTGTCGGGCGCGGGCGTGGTGCTGCATACCGTCAATCCCCGCCTGTTCCCCGAGCAGATCGACTACATCATCAATCATGCGGAAGACCGCGTGCTCTTCTTCGACCCCTGCTTCGCGCCGCTGGTGGCGCAGCTCGCGCCGCGCCTGTCCACCGTCACGCACTACGTGGCGATGACCGATCGCGCCGGCACCGACGCGCTCGATCTTGCCGGCAAGCTGCCTAACCTGCTGTGCTACGAGGACCTGGTCGACGCCGGCAGCGAGGACTACGCATGGCCGCAATTCGACGAGCGCACCGCATCGTCGCTTTGCTACACATCGGGCACCACCGGCAACCCCAAGGGCGTGCTGTATTCGCATCGCTCCACCGTGCTGCACAGCCTCAAGGCCTGCGCGTTCGACACCTTCGGCGTCAACGCGGACAGCGCGATCCTGCTGGTCGTGCCGCTGTTCCATGCGAACGCCTGGGGCATGCCCTACGCCTGCGCCATGACGGGCGCCAAGATGGTATTGCCCGCCCAGCACCTAGATGGCGAAAACGTCTACCGCATGCTGCGCGACGAGCGCGTGACCTTCTCCACCGCCGTGCCCACGGTGTGGCTGATGCTGTTCCAGTACCTCGACGCGCATCCCGAGATCGATCCGCGCTCGCTCGGGCTGAAGCTCGCCGGCGTGGGCGGCTCGGCCGCGCCGGCGGCGATGATCGAGCGCTTCGAGCAGCAGTTCGGCGCGCGTTTCGTCCAGGGCTGGGGCATGACGGAGAGCAGCCCGATCGGCGTGATCAGCACCTTGCTGCCCAAGCACCAGGCGCTCGGCACGCAGGACCAGTTGAAGATCAAGCTCAAGCAAGGCCGCGCGCTGTGGGGCGTGGACCTGCGCATCGAGGACGACCAGGGCAATGCGCTGCCGCACGACGGCCACGCCTTTGGCCGGCTCAAGGTACGCGGGCCGTGGATCGCCTCCGCGTACTTCAAGGCAGAGCATGACGCGCTCGACGCCGACGGCTGGTTCGACACCGGCGACGTCGCCAATATCGATGCGGATGGCTATGTGCAGCTGGTGGATCGCGCCAAGGATGTGATCAAGTCAGGCGGCGAATGGATCTCCTCCATCGACCTGGAAAACGCCACCATGGGCCATCCCGCCGTGGCGGAAGCCGCCGTCGTGGGCGTGCCGCATCCCAAGTGGCAGGAGCGCCCTCTGCTGGTGGTGGTACGCCGGCCCGGCAAGGACGTGAGCGCCGCCGAACTGCTCGACTATCTCGCGGCGCGCGTCGCCAAATGGTGGGTGCCCGACGACGTCGCCTTTGTCGATTCGCTGCCTCACACCGCCACCGGCAAGCTGCTCAAGGTGAAGCTGCGGGAACAATTCAAGGACTACGTCCTGCCTACAGCGCAGGATCCCAATCAAGCAAGGAGCAACGCAACATGAGCACCAGCAGCGAACGCATCGTCCTGACCATCGAAGACGGCGTGGCCGAGGTCAGGCTCAACCGGCCCGACAAGATGAACGCCCTCGACCCCGCCATGTTCGACGCGCTGATCGACGCCGGCCAGCTTCTCGCGCGCGAGCCGGACTTGCGCGCGGTGGTGCTGTCGGGCGAAGGCCGCGCGTTTTGCGCCGGGCTCGATATGCAGAGCATGGCCGGGCTGGGAGGCGGCCAGGGCGACGCCATCGCCGCAGGCCGGCTCGCGGCGCGCACCCATGGCATCTCCAACCGTCCGCAGTTTGCCTGCATGGTCTGGCGCGAATTGCCGGTGCCGGTGATTGCCGCCGTGCACGGCGTGGCCTTCGGCGGCGGCTTGCAGGTCGCGCTCGGCGCGGACCTGCGCTATGTCACCGCAGACACGCGCCTGTCGGTGATGGAGATCAAGTGGGGGCTGGTGCCCGACATAGCCGGCATGCTGCTGATGCGCGGCCTGGTGCGCCCCGACCGCCTGCGCGAGCTGATCTACAGCGGCCGCATCGTCACCGGCGAAGAAGCCTGCGCGCTGGGCCTGGCCACTGCCGTGGTGGACGACCCGCGCGCAGCCGCGCTGGCCACCGCGCGCGATATCGCCGGCCGCAGCCCGGACGCGATCCGCGCCGCCAAGCGATTGATGCAGGTGAGCGAGCACGGCGACGGCGCCGCCATCCTGCTGGCCGAATCGGTCGAGCAGGACCGGCTGATCGGCGGCGCCAACCAGCGTGAAGCAGTGATCGCCAATATGGAAAAGCGGGCACCGGCGTTCAAGCCGGCGTCGTAGCGTTGCGTGGCGCCGGGCCGGTTGCTGCGTTGCGTTTTGTGCGCTCAGGCGTGCTGACGCGTTCGCTGGCGCCGCATCCGGCGATAGAGTGCCACGTAGACCGCCAGGTTAAGCGCCAGCACCACGGCTCCGAGCACGATCTGGATCTCGCGCGTGAGGCCCTCGGGATAGATCAGCGCCAGCACGTAGTGCTGCACGAAATCCCCATCATAAGCCTGCTGCCCCGCGCGCAGGCGCAGCGCGCTTTCCAGCGGGGTGAGCGGGCAGATCCACCCGCTCCACTCCACCACCACGCCCCACGCCACTGCCGGCAAGTGCAGCCACGCCATGCGCGGCCAGCGCAGCACCAGCAAACCACCCAGCATCACAAAGAGGATAAAGGCGAGGTGCAACAGGACGATGGCGTCCGCGAGCCAGGCTGCCATCATCGTCCTTGCCGACCGGTCCAGTAGCCCGGCACCGCGAACGCCGCCTTCAGGTGTTCGATAAAAAAGCGGATCTTGGCCGGCACCGGCCGCTGCTGCGGGTACACGGCAAGGATGTCGTAATCCGGCAGCGCGTACTCGTCGAGCACGGTGATCAACTCGCCGCTCTCCAGCTGCGGCAGGATCTCCCAGGTGGAGCGCCAGCCCAGCCCCAGGCTCTCGCCAGTCCAGCGATGCAGCAACTCGCCATCGTTGCAATCGAGGTTGCCGCTCACACGCACCGTGACGGTCTTGCCGTCCTGCTGGAAGTACCAGCCGCGCTGCTGGCCGCCCTGCAGGTTGAAGGCCAGGCAGTTGTGCTGCGCGAGATCGTCCAATGTCTGTGGCACGCCATGGCGCGCGAAATACGCGGGCGTGCCGCACACCACCCGCTTGTTGGTCGCCAGCTTGATGGCAACAAAGTTCGGGTCGATGGCCCCGCCGATGCGGATGCCCACGTCATAGCCCTCGCGCACCAGGTCCACCACGCGATCGGTCAGGTTGAAGGAAATCTGCACCTCGGGATTCGCCGCCAGGAACGCCGGCGCATGCGGCGCCACATGCTTGCGCCCGAACGCCGCCGGCGCCGACACGATCAGGTGGCCGGTCGCCTTGTGCTTGCCTTCGGCGATCAGCATCTCGGCACGGTCAAGGTCTGCCAGCGCCTTCTTGCACTGCTCCATGAATGCCGCGCCCTGCTCCGTCACCACGATGCGCCGCGTCGAGCGGTGCAGCAGCTTCACGCCGATGCGCGCCTCCAGCGCATTGATGCGACGCCCGATCATCACCGGCGTCACCCCTTGCGTCAGCGCGGCGGCAGCCATGCTGCCGTGTTCGACGACGGCGATAAAGGCTTCGATCTGTTTTAGCTTGTCCATGCTGTGTGTCTCCTGGGCGTCATTGTGGCGCATTTGGAGGCGGGGGGCATGTGCTGGGGGCTATGGGGGCGATTTGGGTGGGGGTATGAGTGGGGCTGCATTTTTTGCCGTGGGTGGCACAGTCGTTGGCGATGGCGCATGTGGCATGCGTGACCAGGCAAGTACTGCCCTGAATCAAGCGCTCAGGCCATTCATCACTGCACTCACCTGCCCGCGCGCACCGCGGGCCGCCCTCGCGGCATCGCTTGCGCGCAGTGCCGCACCTCCTTGCTGAACTCGGCGCAGGCGTGGGTCATCAGGTCTTCCGAGCGGTAAACGAGGAACACGCGGAACTCGGGGAGTTCGTCGCTGATCGGCAGCCGTGCCAGTGACGAAGGATCGAGCCGCAGCGGGCCGGTGCCGTCGAACACGAAGTCCGACCACATGCTGATCAGGTCGGTGCGCGTGGCGAGTTGCAGGCCGAGCAGGTTGGAGGCGCTCTGCACCACGCGCTTGGGCATGTCGAGCCGGTGCAGGCGCATCAGGCTGGCGAGCGGGCTGCCGGGGTCGTCGAGCGGGTCGAGCACGAGCCAGTCGGCGTCGAGCAGGGGACGCAGCCGGCGTACCCGCCGCAGCGGATGGCCGGCGCGCACCGCCAGCGACATGCCGGTGGAAAACAGCGGTTCCCACTGAAACGCGCCGGTGCCGGGGCCGCTGTTGGTCGAGATCAGGCCGAGGTCGAGCCGGCCCTCGCGCAGCCCTTCGAGGATCTGTTGCGGGCGCAGCTCGAAGCCGCGCATGGCGACGTTGGGGAAGCGCTTGCGAAAGGCGGCCATGGCGTCGGGCAGCGGGCCGCTGGAGGCCACCGCGGTGAAGCCGATGTTGAGCTGCGCGTCGGCGTGGCCGCGGATGGCTTCGATGTCTTCCAGCGCATGCCGCAGTTCCTGCTCGACCAGGCTGGCGCGCTTGACCAGCGCCACGCCGTAGGCGGTGAGGCTGATGCCGCGCACAGAGCGCGACATCAGCGTGACGCCGAGCTCGCGTTCCAGTTCGGCAATCGCTTTGGACAGCGCCGGCTGCGACACATGGAGGCTGCGCGAGGCTTCGTGGATGCTGCCGTGCTGGGCCACCGCCAGCAGGATGCGTAGTTGCTGCAGCTTCATCTTTGGCTTTTCCTTTTCGGGTTTTCCCGGACGCCCCGCAACGGTGCGGCCCGCCCCGGCGCCGTGCGCGAGCGCCGTTGGCGGCACTGCCGCGCGTACCCGGCCCTGCGCCGCGAATGTCCCATGGCACAAGGGTTCTCGGTACTTGTACCGATAGCGGCGCAGTCCTGGTTATGACGGCGATGCCATTTGGTTATCAAGATGAAAATATATGATTTTTGGCTTGCTGTGTTTGCCTCAATACTTCATCGCCAGGGAGTCCCCACCTTCCCCGCGATGGATGCCAGGCAACCGCCGGCCTCCACGCCCCACCCCCCTCAACCAGTTCGTGGAGAAACCGACATGAACGATGCCACCCTGCCTGCGGCGCCCTCGCTGGCCCCTTCCCAGGCCGCGCCCGCAAGCCCGGCGCGCCAGAGCCAGTCCCGCCTGATCGCCGCGTGCTCGATCGGCAATGCGCTGGAAATGTACGACTTCACCGTCTACAGCTTCTTCGCGCTGCTGATCGGCAAGCTGTTCTTTCCGTCCGACAGCGCATATGGCTCGCTGCTGCTGGCGGTGGCGACCTTCGGTATCGGCTTCGTGATGCGGCCGCTGGGCGGCTTCGTGATCGGCAATTACGCTGACCGCCATGGCCGCAAGGCGGCGATGACGCTGACCATCGGCCTGATGGTCATTGGCACGATGTGCCTGGCCTTCGCCCCGACCTACGCGTTCGCTGGCTTGTTCGGGCCGGTGATGATCGTGGCCGGGCGCCTGCTGCAGGGCTTTTCCCTGGGTGGCGAGATTGGCGCTTCCACCGCCATGCTGATGGAGGGCGGCGGCCTCAAGGGCCGTGGCTTTCGCGTCAGCTGGCAGCTCGGCAGCCAGGGCATCGCGGCGACGCTGGGCGCGCTTACGGCAGCCATCCTTTATGGCGTGCTGCCGCAGGCTTCGCTGGAAAGCTGGGGCTGGCGCGTGCCCTTCGTGCTGGGCCTGCTGATCGCGCCGGTGGGGCTGTATATCCGCGCTCACCTGGACGAGACGCACACCGCCGAGGCGCATGCGCCGAGCCCGCTCGGCACGCTGTTCCGCGAGCATGGCGGCACCGTGGTCAAGGGCATCCTGACCATTATCGGCGGCACGGTCGCCACCTATCTGGTGGTGTATTTCATGCCCACCTACATGATCCGCGAACTGCATCTGCCGCCGTCGTTGTCGCTGCTGTCGGGCTGCGTGACGGGTGTGGTGTGCCTGGTGATGTCGCTGGTGGCCGGCACCCTGGCCGACCGCCTGCCGCGCCGCAAGCCGCTGGTGCTGGGCTCGATGGCCTTTACGCTGGTGTGCCTCTATCCGGCGTTCTGGCTGATGACCCATTACCCGAGCGTGCCGCTGGTGCTGTCGCTGTCCGCTCTGCTGACCGCCAGTGTCTACCTGGGCTCAACGCCGATGCTGCTGATGATGATGGAGCTCCTGCCGGCCAACGTGCGCGCCAGCGGCCTGTCGGTGATCTACGCGGTGGGCGTGACGGTGTTCGGCGGCTCCTGCCAGTTCATCGTCACCTGGATGCTGGCCAAGACCGGCAACCCGATGGCGCCCGCCTTCTACATGATGGCCTGCGGTGCCGTGACCATCCTGGCAGTGCTGACGATCCGCGAAAACCAGGAGCATTGAGCGCTCCCTCCTCGACCTGGCCAGCCTGGCCAACTTGCAGCAAAGGATAAAGACATGACCCGCGAACCTACCCTGACACCCTTCCAGTTGCTGCCGCACCTGCTGCCGGCGATCCAGATCGATGCCGAGACCTTTATCGGCATCCGCCGCCAGATCCACGCCCAGCCCGAACTCGGCTTCGAGGTCGGCGCCACCAGCAAGCTGGTGGCCACCCTGCTGGAGAGCTGGGGCTACGAGGTGCACACCGGCATCGGCAAGAGCGGCGTGGTGGGGCAGTTGAAGCTGGGCAGCGGCAAGCGCCGCCTGGGCATCCGCGCCGACATGGATGCGTTGCCTGTCGTCGAGGCTACGGGCCTGCCGTACGCCAGCAAGGTCCCCGGCAAGATGCATGCGTGCGGCCACGACGGCCACACCGCCATCCTGCTGGCCGCCGCCAAGGCGCTGGCGGACAGCCGCGATTTCGACGGGACCCTCAACCTGATCTTCCAGCCCGACGAGGAAAACCTCTGCGGCGCGCGCGCGATGATCGAGGATGGCCTGTTCGAGCGTTTCCCGTGCGATGCCGTGTTCGCCTTGCACAACATGCCGGGCGTGCCCGCCGGCACCTTCCGCGTGCTGCCGGGCCCGGTGAGCCTGTCGTCCGACGTGGCCGACGTGACCATCAAGGGCGTGGGCGGGCACGGCGCCATGCCGCACCGCGCGCGCGATCCGATCGCGGCGTCGGCGGCCATCGTCACCGCGCTGCAAACGGTGGTGGCACGCAATGTGGCGCCCGACGATACGGCGGTGCTGTCGGTGGGCTTTATCCGTGGCGGCGCAACGCACAACGTGATTCCGGAATCGGTCACGCTGGGCCTGAACGTACGCGCCGCGCGCCCTGAGACGCGCGCGCTGGTGGAGCAGCGCATCCGCGAGATCGTCAGCCTGACCGCGCAGGCGCACGGCGTGGAAGCGCACATCGACTATCGCCAGCTGACGCCGCCGATGGTCAACACGGAGGCCGAAACAACGCTGGCGCAGCAGGTTTGCGCGGAGCTGGTCGGCGCCGACAAAGTCGTGACGCAACCGCCCAAGGGCCTGAACGGCAGCGAGGACTTTGCGTGGATGCTGAACGAGGTGCCGGGTTGCTACCTGATCCTGGGCAACGGCGAAGGCGAGTTCGGCGGCTGCATGGTGCACAACCCGGGCTACGACTTCAACGACCAGGTGCTGCCGCTGGGCGCGGCTTGCTGGGTCCGGCTGGCGCAGACTTACCTGGCTGGCTGAGACAGCGTGGGCGGACCCGCTGCTGCGTGGTCCGCGTCCGCCGCGGCATCCTCCTCTCGCGATGTCGCGCCTGCATCCGCGAGCGCGCTCGCCTGGAGGACTTCGGGCGGAACCGGCGCCGGCGACGGTACTGCGGGTGCGGGCGCTGTAACGGGTACGACAGTTGCCACCGCCGATGCTGCCGCGGGCGGCATCGGCGCCCTCCCCAGTTGCGCGCTGATCTCCGCCGCTTCGCCCAGCACATAGGCAAGCCGGCGCAGCGGCCGGCTGACCTGCAGCTGCAGGTAGACCGCCAGCGCGGCGCCCGACACAAAGACAAGGCCGTACAGCGAGAGCAGCGGCAGCAGGCTGGCGCCCTTGCGCGGCAATTCGAACAGGCCCGTGACCAGCATCAGCGCGGCCGGGCTCACCGCGATCAGCAAGCCGATCGTCTTCGCCATGCCCTCCCACATCCGCAGTTGCACCTCCACGCGCCGGGCCCTTGCGCGCAGCGCCTGGGCGGGGACCCGCGCCAGCGAGCGCAGCAGCGCGCTCTCCGCCTCATCGTGCCGATCGACCTGGTCGGCCAACGCGCCCAGCGGATCGCGCAGCCTGCGCGCGAGCGCCGGCAGGTGCGTCAGCAGCAGCGCCCCCAGCCCGGCCACGCTGCCGCCCAGCAGCACGTAGACCAGGCGCGCCATCCATGGCGCGGGTGAGTGCCGGAGCTGGTACTTGGTGTAAAGCACCGCGCCGGTCACCAGCAGCGCGGCCAGCGAACAGGTCCAGAACAACCCCAGCAGCCCGCGCTGCAGCCGCATCAGCCGCGTGGCGGCCGGTGGCAGGCCGGTGGCATCGGCGCTATTAGCGCTATTAGCGCTATTAGCGACATTGGCGGCATTGGCGGCATTGGCGGCATTGGCGGTATGGGATACGGCGGGCGGCTTCCGCTTGAGCGCGTCGAGCAATTCGCGGGTGGGAGGGAGCCTGGTCAGCATGGTGGTTCAGATGGCAATGGGATTCCTGCGCGGTGTCCGGGCACTGGCGCAATACCCGCACATTGTCGCCATTTAGCGCGCCGCAGGGGGCGTGCCGGGGCCGCCGGCCGGCCTTTTCCAGCAATTTGCCACGTATCGTTGCCGTCACACAACGTATAGCAATGGCGCGCGCCAGAGCGGGCTGGGTGACCGTATTTTCTGTGCCCGCCACCCTCATTCGATATCACCAGTATCGAATCAACTGATCTCCCTTCCCTTTATCCCGCACCGCTTGCGGGAATAGCATGGACTCCAACAGCAATTCAATGCCATTCACAAAACATTGCAGCAACATTGGAGACAGACATGCCCAAGATGAGAGCAGTTGACGCGGCCATCGCCGTTCTGGAAAAAGAAGGTATCACCACCGCGTTCGGCGTGCCCGGCGCCGCCATCAACCCGTTCTACTCGGCCATGCGCCGGGCCGGCACCATCGACCATTTCCTGGCCCGCCACGTGGAAGGCGCCTCGCACATGGCCGAAGGCTACACCCGTGCCGAGGCCGGCAATATCGGCGTGTGCATCGGCACCTCGGGCCCGGCCGGCACCGACATGATCACCGGCCTGTACTCGGCCTGGGCTGACTCCATCCCCATTCTCTGCATCACCGGCCAGGCGCCGCGTGCGCGCTTGTACAAGGAAGACTTCCAGGCCGTCGATATCGAATCGATCGCCAAGCCGGTGACCAAGTGGGCCGTGACCGTGCGCGAGCCGGCGCTGGTGCCGCAAGTGTTCCAGCAAGCCTTCCACCTGATGCGCTCGGGCCGCCCGGGTCCGGTGCTGATCGACCTGCCCTTCGACGTGCAAGTGGCCGAGATCGAGTTCGATCCGGAAACCTACCAGCCGCTCGCCCCGTACAAGCCGTCCGCCTCTCGCCCGCAGATCGAGAAGGCCATCGCCATGCTCAACGCAGCCGAGCGCCCGCTGATCGTGTGCGGCGGCGGCGTGATCAACGCCGACGCGGCCGACCTGCTGGTGGAATTCGCCGAACTGGTCAACGTGCCGGTGGTCCCCACGCTGATGGGCTGGGGCGTGCTGGCCGACGACCATCCGCTGCAAGCCGGCATGGTGGGCCTGCAGACTTCGCACCGCTATGGCAACGCCACGATGCTGGCATCGGACTTCGTGCTCGGCATCGGCAACCGTTGGGCCAACCGCCACACCGGCAGCGTCGATGTCTACACCAAGGGCCGCAAGTTCGTGCACGTGGATATCGAGCCCACCCAGATCGGCCGCGTGTTCGGCCCCGACCTGGGCATCGTGTCCGACGCCAAGCTCGCGCTGGAGCAGTTCGTGGAAGTGGCGCGCGAAATGAAGATGGCCGGCCGCCTGCCGTGCCGCAAGAGCTGGGTGGCGGACGTGCAGAAGCGCCGCCGCACCATGCAGCGCAAGAGCGACTTCGACAACGTGCCGGTCAAGCCGCAGCGCGTGTACCGCGAGATGAACCAGTACTTCCCGCGCGATGTCCGCTACGTGTCCACCATCGGCCTGTCGCAGATCGCCGCCGCGCAGTTCCTGTCGGTCAACGAGCCGCGCCACTGGATCAACTGCGGCCAGGCCGGCCCGCTGGGCTGGACCATTCCCGCCGCGATCGGCGTGAAGGTGGCTTCGCCGGAATCGGATGTGGTGGCCATCTCGGGCGACTACGACTTCCAGTTCATGATCGAAGAGCTGGCCGTGGCCGCGCAGTTCAAGGTGCCGTACATCCACCTGGTGGTGAACAACTCCTACCTCGGGCTGATCCGCCAGGCGCAGCGCAATTTCGAGATGGACTACTGCGTGCAGCTGGCCTTCGACAACGTCAACTCGCCCGAGTTGAACGGCTACGGCGTGGACCATGTGAAGGTGGTGGAAGGCCTGGGCTGCAAGGCGATCCGCGTGTTCAAGCCGGAAGACATCGCGCCGGCCTTTGCCGAAGCACGCGACCTGATGGCCGAGTTCTCGGTGCCGGTGGTGGTTGAAGTGATCCTGGAACGCGTGACCAATATCGCGATGGGCACCGAGATCGACAACATCAACGAGTTCGAGCCGATCGAAGACATCGAGGAAGCCATCCTCAAGGAAGAAGTGGAAACGGCGTAAGCATCAGCAGGCTGACAAGCGCGGGCCATGAGCCCGCGCGCATTCTGCAATCTTTACCGCTGCATTAGCGCGCCCCCAATCACCGCATCCGCGCGAGCGGAAAACACAAGACAAGTCACCCGGAGACTTCAATGCCAAAGCTTGCCGCCAACCTGACCATGCTGTTCAACGAAGTGGCCTTCCTCGACCGCTTTGAAGCCGCCGCGCGCGCGGGCTTCCGCGGCGTGGAGTTCCTCTTCCCCTACGCCTTCCACGCTGACCAGATCGCCGACCGACTCAACCGCTTCCAGCTCGACCTGGTGCTGCACAACCTGCCGGCGGGCAAGTGGGAAGCGGGCGAGCGCGGCATTGCCTGCCACCCGGACCGCGTGAGTGAATTCCAGGACGGCGTGGGCGAGGCGATCAAGTACGCCAAGGTGCTGGGCGTGCGCCAGCTCAACTGCCTGGTCGGCATCCAGCCGCAGAACGTCAAGCGTGAACAGGCACAGGAAACGCTGGTGGATAACCTGCGCTTCGCTTCGCAGGCGCTCGCAGCCGAGCAGATCGATCTGCTGGTCGAGCCGATCAACACCTTTGATATTCCCGGCTTTTTCCTGTCGCGCACGCAGCAGGCGCTGGACCTGATCGCTCAGGTCAACGCCCCCAACCTCTACGTGCAGTACGACATCTATCACATGCAGCGCATGGAAGGCGAGATCGCCGCCACGCTGAAAGCTAACCTGCCGAAGATCAAGCACGTGCAGCTGGCTGACAACCCGGGGCGCAATGAACCGGGCACCGGCGAGCTGAACTACCACTTCCTGTTCCAGTGGCTCGACCAGATCGGCTACGACGGCTGGGTCGGCTGCGAGTACAAGCCGCGCACGACCACCACGGAAGGACTGGGCTGGCGCGCTGAACACGGCGTGCAGTAATTGCTTTGAGCCGCTGTTCATGCTGCGTGCGCACGGCGCTTGTTTGCTCCCCTCTCCCGCGCAGCGGGAGAGGGGCCGGGGGAGAGGGCGGGCGGTTGTTACGGCGGCGTGCTGGAGAAAACCATTGGCTTCGTTTCCAGTGGCTCCTAGCTAAGCG
>NZ_BAAILO010000243.1:97237-125595 GCF_054589115.1 Cupriavidus sp. 8B
CTGAGGGGAGAGGGAGCAACAGCCTGTCGTCATGGCAGGCGGCGCTGGCGCATCCGGTCGCTTCGTTCAACGCCCCAAATATCACCAAAACAGATTTCAACATCCCATCAAGGAGACATCACATGGCAAACCAACGCAACGTCGGCTTTATCGGCCTGGGCATCATGGGCGCACCGATGGCGGGCCACCTGCGCGCGGCCGGCCACACGCTGTTCGTGCATGACGTCAACCCCGCTCCGCAAGTGCTGGTCGATGCCGGCGTCACGGTCTGCACCAGTGCCGAGGAAGTCGCCAAGCGCGCGGACATCATCGTGATCATGGTGCCGGACACCCCGCACGTGGAAGCCGTGCTGTTCGCCGAGAAGGGCGTGGCCGCCGCGCTCAAGAGCGCGGGCAAGGAAGCCGCGCACGGCAAGATCGTGGTCGACATGAGCTCGATCTCGCCGATCGCCACCAAGGACTTCGCCGCACGCGTCAACAAGCTGGGCGCCGCTTACCTGGACGCACCGGTCTCCGGCGGCGAAGTGGGCGCCAAGGCCGCATCGCTGACCATCATGGTCGGCGGACCGCAAGAATCGTTCGACGAGGTCAAGCCGCTGTTCGACCTGATGGGCAAGAACGTGACGCTGGTCGGCGGCAACGGCGACGGCCAGACCACCAAGGTGGCCAACCAGATCATCGTGGCGCTGAATATCCAGGCCGTGTCCGAAGCGCTGCTGTTCGCCTCCAAGGCGGGCGCGGATCCGGCGCGCGTGCGCCAGGCGCTGATGGGCGGCTTCGCGGCTTCGCGCATCCTGGAAGTGCACGGCGAGCGCATGGTCAAGCGTACCTTCGATCCGGGCTTTCGCATCGAGCTGCACCAGAAGGACCTGAACCTGGCGCTGCAAGGCGCGAAGGCGCTGGGCGTGGCACTGCCCAACACCGCCACCGCGCAGGAGCTGTTCAACACCTGCGCCGCCAATGGCCTGGGCAAGCAAGACCACTCGGCACTGTGCCGCGCCATCGAGATCATGTCGAACCATGAGATCGCCAAGGGCGGCGCCAAGTAAGCAGCACCATCACGGCCTGCCTGCATAGGCAGGCCAGCGTCATTCCCCGGCCGTTCGCGGCCGGGGCGCAGCACTTCCGGATCCAGTCATGTACGCCACCGATTCCCACTCCACCCTGTTGGTGCCTGCCCGCCCCGCCGGACTCACCGATCCGCGCGCCCTGCTGCGCGACCTGTTCGATACCGCGGTTGCCGCGGTCAGCGCCAGCCATTGCCTGCCGCCGCAACTGCCCACGCCGCCCAAGGGCCGCACGGTGGTGATCGGTGCCGGCAAGGCCGCCGCCGCCATGGCGCAGGCTGTGGAGGCGCACTGGCAAGGCGAGATCTCCGGACTGGTTGTTACGCGCTATGGACATGGCGCGCCGTGCCAGCGCATCGAGGTAGTGGAAGCCGCGCACCCGGTGCCCGACGAAGCCGGGCAGCGCGCCGCGCAGCGCATGGTGGAACTGGTCAAGGGCCTCACCGCCGATGACCTGGTGCTGTGCCTGATCTCCGGCGGCGGCTCCGCGCTGCTGGCCGCACCGGCCGACGGCTTAACGCTTGCCGACAAGCAGGCCGTGAACAAAGCGCTGCTAAAGAGCGGCGCCAACATCGGCGAGATGAACTGCGTGCGCAAGCACCTGTCGGCCCTCAAGGGCGGCCGGCTGGCATTGCACTGCGCGCCGGCCCGCGTCGAGACACTGTTGATTTCCGATATCCCCGGTGACGATCCCACGTTGATCGCCAGCGGCCCGACCCTGCCCGACGCCACCACCTGCGCCGACGCGCTGGCGGTGATCGCGAAGTACGGCATCGAAGTGCCCGCCAATGTGCGCGCCCAACTGGAGAGCGGCGCGGGCGAAACGCCCAAGCCCGGCGATGCGCGTTTCAACGGCCATCGCAGCGTCACGCTCGCCACCGCGCAGCAATCGCTGGAAGCCGCGGCAGCGCGTGCGCGCGAGCTGGGCGTTGAAGCCCACATCCTGTCCGACAGCATCGAAGGCGAGTCGCGCGACGTGGCACTGGTGCATGCCGCCATCGCGCGCCAGGTCGCGCAGCATGGTCAGCCGTTCAGGAAGCCCTGCGTGATCCTGTCCGGTGGCGAGACCACGGTGACGGTGCGCGGCAGCGGCCGCGGCGGGCGCAATGCCGAATTTCTGCTGGCGCTCGCGGTCGCACTGGACGGGCTGCCGGGCGTGCATGCCATTGCCTGCGACACCGACGGCATCGACGGCTCCGAAGACAACGCCGGCGCGCTGCTAGCGCCCGATACGCTGACCCGTGCCGCGGCACGCGGACTGTCCGCACGCGCGCACCTCGGCAACAACGACGGCTACGGTTTCTTCGCCGGCCTGGACGACCTGATCGTCACCGGCCCGACCCGTACCAACGTGAATGATTTCCGCGCCATCCTGATTGTGTAAGTGTGTAAGCCACGTGTTTGAACAAAGGCGCGCCGTTTGCTGCGCGCCGCCCGAGATTGGAAGAGGAGACAAAATGAGACGCCAGCGCAAAGCCAAGATCGTTGCCACGCTCGGACCGGCCAGCACCGACATCGAAGTGATCCGACAGTTGTTCGAAGCCGGGGCGGATGTATTCCGCCTGAACTTCAGCCACGGCTCGCACGACGACCACAAGCGCCGCTACGACGCGGTGCGCCAGGTGGAGGCCGAGACCGGCCGGCCCATCGCCGTGCTGGCCGACCTGCAAGGCCCCAAGCTGCGCATCGGCACCTTTGCCGCGGGCAAGGTCGCGCTCAAGGCCGGCGACGCGTTCGTGCTCGACAGCGATCCCAGCCCGGGCGACGCCACCCGCGTGCACCTGCCGCATCCGGAGCTGTTCCGCGTGGCCGCGCCGGGCCAGTCGCTGCTGATCGACGACGGCAAGGTGCAGTTGAGGATCGAGGCGGTGGCCAGCGGCAGCATTGCCACGCGCGTGGTCAACCACGGCACGCTGTCCGACCGCAAGGGCGTGAACGTGCCCGACGCCGTGATCCCGATCCCCGCGCTGACCGAGAAAGACCGCAAGGATCTCGACTTCGCGCTGGCGCTGGGCGCGGACTGGATCGCGCTGTCGTTCGTGCAGCGCCCGGCCGACATCGTGGAAGCGCGCGAGATCATCGGCACCCGTGCCGGCGTGCTGTCCAAGATCGAGAAGCCCGCCGCGCTGCAGCAGCTCGAAGAAATCGTGCGCGTGTCTGACGCGGTGATGGTGGCGCGCGGCGACCTGGGCGTGGAACTGCCGCCGGAGCGCGTGCCGGGTGTGCAAAAGCGCATCCTGCGCATCTGCCGCCAGCACGGCAAGCCCATCGTGATCGCCACGCAGATGCTGGAATCGATGATCGATTCGCCGGTGCCCACGCGCGCCGAGGCGTCCGATGTGGCGAGCGCGATCTATGACGGTGCCGATGCGGTGATGCTGTCGGCCGAGTCGGCCAACGGCCGCCACCCGGTGCCGGCGGTGGCCATCATGAACCGCATCATCACCGAGGTGGAACGCGACCCGCTGTACCGCAACCTGCTGGACGCGGGCCACGAAGCGCCGCTGTCCACGCGCCAGGATGCGATCTGCGCAGCGCTGCGCGAAGTCACGCAGATCATCGGCGCGGTGGCCACCGTCACCTACACCTCGTCGGGCTCCACCGCGCTGCGCGCGGCGCGCGAGCGGCCGTGCGCGCCCATCGTCAGCATCACGCCGAACCTGGAGATCGCGCGGCGGCTGGCGCTTGCCTGGGGCGTGCATTCCACCGTCAGTCCGGATGTGCAAAGCGTGGACGAGATGGTGAATGCCGCCACCCGCGCCGCGCTGGTCGAAGGCTATGCGGTACCCGGCGACCAGATCACGATCGCGGCGGGCATGCCGTTTGGCCAGGGCGGCACCACCAACCTGCTGCGCGTGGCTGAGATCAGCGGCGCGGAGCCGGGCAAGACGCAGGCGCTGGGTGCTGCCAGCACGACGCCAGCGGTTACCGCCTGATACACCCCACGCATGGGCCGGCGGCATTGCCGTTGCTATACTGATCGACACGCCGCGGCCAACTGTTTGCCGCGGCGATCAACCAGTAATGCGGAGCCACCATGCGTCTCGACGACGAAGCCGAAAGCCAGAATGTTGAAGACCGCCGGGGTGAAGGTTCCGGCGGTTTCGGCGGCTTCGGCGCGGGGCCCAAGACGCTCGGCATCGGCACCATCCTGGTGGCGCTGGCAGCGTCTTATTTCTTTGGCATCGACCCCTCCGTGATCATGCAGGGCGCCTCGGTGCTGCAGGGCTCGCAGCAGCACGCGCCGCAACAGCAGCATGTGCCCAGCCATCCCCCCGCCAACGACAAGATGACGGTCTTCGTGCGCAAGGTGCTCGGCAACACGGAGCGCACCTGGTCGCATATTTTCGAGACCGATCTCAACCGCCGCTATGCGCCGCCCACGCTGGTGATCTTCTCGGGCGCCACGCCCACCGCCTGCGGCAGCGGCCAGTCGGCCATGGGGCCGTTCTATTGCCCGGGCGACCAGAAGGTCTACATCGACCTGGCCTTCTACGATGAATTGCGCCAGCGCTTCGGGGCCGGCGGCGATTTTGCCCAGGCCTACGTGATTGCCCACGAGATCGGCCACCATGTGCAGAACCTGCTCGGCGTGTCGGGCAAGGTCGACGCCGCGCGCCGGCGCATGGGCGAGGCGCAGGCCAACCAGCTGTCGGTGCGCGTGGAGCTGCAGGCGGATTGCCTGGCCGGCGTGTGGGCCGCCACCGCGGAACGCATGAACCAGCAACTGCTGGAGCCCGGCGATATCGAGGAAGGCCTCAAGGCCGCCGCCGCCATCGGCGACGACCGCCTGCAAAAGCAAGCCCAGGGCTATGTCGTGCCGGAAGCGTTCACCCACGGCACCAGCGAGCAACGTACGCGCTGGTTGCGCCAGGGCCTGACCAGCGGCGACATCCGCAAGTGCGACACCTTCGCGGCCAAGCAACTCTGATTCATCCACCCATATTGCTGCGCTGCGCCGGGGTCCCGGGCAGCGTTCCCCTCGCTTGAGGGGCCATGGTTTGTGCCGAATTCGCCATGTGAACGTTGTTCACAAAGTGAGCCGTGTTTATAATCGCGGCCATGTCCGCCACCCGCCCAACGCAATCCAGCCTGTCGGCCCCGCCCGCGAATGCACCCGCTACAGCAGCACCCGCCACGCCGCTTGCCGCACGTGCCGGCGCGTCCGTTGTGCGGGCCGGCGGCGCCGCGCTGCGGCGCGAAAACGTGCGCGAAGCCTTTTTCAATGCCGCCCGCGCCTTGTTTGCCGAGGCGGGATTCAGCGGCGTCACGCTGCGCCGCATCGGCGAGCGCTGCGGCTATAGCGCGGCCGCCATCTACCGGCATTTCGAAGACAAGACCGCGCTGCTGTTCGAGCTGTGCGCGCAGGACTGGGTACGCCTGGCCGCAGCGCTGGCCGACGCGCGCGCCGCCGCCGGCACGCCTGCACTGGCGCTGCCGGCCGTGCTCGATGCCTATGTGGCATGGGCCCTGGCCAACCGCCACAGCTATCACCTGATGATGATGATGGGCCTGCCGGCTGACGCCGAGCGCGCGATCGACCTGCGCTGGGGCGAGCGTTTCCCGGAAGACCCGGTAAGCACCGTGCTGCTGGCGTGCGTGCATGACCAGCAGGCCGCCGCGCTGATCGATGCCATGTACGACCCCGGCGATGTCACCGACGCGCTATGGACTGCTGTGCATGGGTTGGCGGCGCTCGACATCACCTTCGAGCACCTGCCGCGCGAGGACTGGCAGCCCCTGGCGCATCGCCAGCAGGTGCTGCTCGCGGCGGTTCTGCGCGGCTTCACCAGACCGTCCCGCTAGAGCGGCGGCCAAACACACTTCCCCCACAGCGTTTCTGCCACGCTGCCCGGCGCGCTTCGCATCTCGCGTTTCGTCTTGCCTGCGCGCCGGATCCATTCCACTGCGCCTGCGCGGCGGCTAGTTGCCGCGCAGGCGCAAATTAATCCAAAAGTGCCATGGCGTCCTTCTTTCTTCGCCGGCCCGCGTTCGCGTGGGTTATTGCCATCCTCACCATGGTGGCGGGCTTGATCGCCCTCACCCGTATTCCCATCGCGCAGTATCCAGCGGTGGCGCCGCCCACCGTGATCGTCTACGCCGACTATCCCGGCGCATCGGCGCGCACCGTGGAAGACGCGGTGACCGCGGTGCTGGAGCAGCAGATGCACGGCATTCCCGGCCTGCTCTACCTGGATGCCAGCAGCGAGGGCGGCGCCGCCACCATCACGCTGGGCTTTCGCCAGGGCACCGATGCGCAACTGGCGCAGGTCAACGTGCGCAACCGCGTCATGCAGGCCGAGCCGCTGTTGCCGGAGGCGGTGCGCCGCGGCGGCATCTTTGTGGACCAGGCCGGCAGCAGTCCCTTCATGTATGTCTCGCTGGTGTCGGGGAACAGCCAGCTCGATGAAACCGCGCTCGGCGATTTTGCCGCCGCCTCGGTGCTGCCGATGCTGCGCCGCCTGCCCGGCATCGGCAAGGCGGAGCCCTATGGGTCCGAGTACGCGCTGCGCATCTGGTTCGACCCCGACAAGCTCAACGCCTACGGCCTCACGGCCGCGGATGTCGAGCAGGCCATCAAGGCGCGCAACGGCGACGTCACCCCGGGCCAGCTCGGCGGCGCGCCGGCGGTGCCGGGCCAGCCCTACCAGGCGCTGGTGCGCCCGCCCCGGCCGCTCGCCGAGCCGGAAGCCTTCGGCCAGATCGTGGTGCGCGCCGGCGGCGACGCCTCGCTGGTACGGCTGCGCGACGTGGCGCGGGTGGAGCTGGGCGCGAGCGACTACCGCTACAGCTCGCGCCACGACGGCCGGGTGGCAGCCTCCATCGGCCTCAAGCTGGCGGACGGCGCCAACGTGCTCGCCACCTCGCGCGCGGTGCGCGCCGCGCTGGACGAAGCCGCGCGCGGCTTCCCCGCGGGCATGCGCTACGAGATCTCGTCCGACAACGCGCAGTTCGTCGAGCGCTCGATCTGGCGCGTGCTGACCACGCTGGGCGAAGCTACGGCGCTGGTCTTCCTGATCCTCTACCTGTTCCTCGGCAACCTGCGCGCCACGCTAATCCCGGTGATCGTGGTGCCGGTCTCGCTGCTTGGCACGGTTGCCTGCCTGTACGCGCTTGGCCTGTCGCTCAACGTGATCACGCTGTTCGGTGTGGTGCTGGCGATCGGCATCCTGGTCGACGACGCCATCGTGGTGGTGGAAAACGTCGAGCGGATCATGCGCGAGGACGGCGTGGACGCCATGGAGGCGGCGACCCGCTCGATGCGCGAAGTGTCCGGCGCGCTGGTAGCGGTCACGCTGGTGCTGTGCGCGGTGTTCGTGCCGATGGCGTTCCTGGGCAGCGCGGTGGGCGTGATCTACCGGCACTTCGCCATCACGCTGGCGATTTCCATCGCCTTCTCGCTGTTCTTCGCGCTCTCGCTGGCGCCGGCCATGTGCGCCAGCCTGCTGCGCCATGCGGCGCATCCGCAGCGCGGCCCGCTGGCCTGGTTCGAGCGCGGCTTCACGGCGTTCACCGCGCGCTATGCCGGCTGGGTGCTGGCGCTGCAGCGGCGCCGACTGCGCTGGCTGGGCATCTACCTGGCGCTGGCGGTGGCCGGCGGTGTGCTGATGTGGCAGATCCCCGCCGGCTTCCTGCCGGAGGAGGACACCGGCGAACTGGTGATCGATATGGAGCTGCCGGCCGGCGCCACGCAGGAAGACACACGCGCCACCGTCGCGGCGCTGGAGACCTGGCTGGAAGCGGGCAAGTATCCCGTGCGCTCGACCTTTGCCGTGCTGGGCTGGAGCAATTCCGGCAGCGGCGAGCAACGTGCCAGCATGTACCTGGCGCTGCGGGACTGGTCGGAGCGCGGCGCCGACGAACGCGCGCACGCCGTGCTGGCCAGGCTCCAGGCCGGGCTGGAAGCCTGGCCTGGCCGGGGACAGGCGCAGCTGTACGCGTACAACGGCGCGGCCCTGCCCGAGCTGGGCAGCACCGGCGGGCTAGACATGCGGCTGGTGGCGCAGGCCGGTTCCGGGCGCGAAGCGCTGTTTGCGGCGCGCGACAAGCTGCTTGCCGCCGTCGAGGATGAGCCGTCGCTGGGCGAGGTGCGCGCCACCACCGCCCAGCCCGCGCCGGCGCTCGACCTGCACATCGACTACGAGCGCGCGCGCAGCTTTGGCGTGGAGCCGGAGGCCATCCACCATGCGCTGTCCGCCACGCTGGGCTCGCGCTATATCGACGAAGTGGCGCGCGAAGGCCGTATCCGCCGGGTGATCCTGCAAGCGGACGCGCCCTACCGGATGGACCCGGCCAAGCTGTCCCGCGTGCATGTGCGCAATGCGCGCGGCGGCATGGTATCGCTGGGCGCTTTCGCCGAACTGGTCTGGGGCAAGGGCGAAGCCACGCTGGAGCGGTTCAACGGGCTCACCTCGGTGCGCATCAACGCCGAAGTGGCGCCGGGCCACAGCACCGGCACGGCGATGGAACGCCTCACGACCAGGGTGCGCGACCTGGGCGGCGCCTACGACGTGCGCTGGACCGGACGCGCCTTCGAGCAGCAGCAAAGCGGTGCGCAGGCGCCGTGGCTGTTCGCCTTGTCGATGTTGTTCATCTTCTTGTGCCTGGTGGCGCTCTACGAAAACTGGACCCTGCCGCTGGCGGTGCTGCTGATCGTGCCAGCGGGCCTCGTCGGCGCGCTGGTGGCGATCTGGCTGCGCGGCATGCCGAATGACGTCTACTTCAAGGTGGGCGGGGTGGTGATCATGGGGCTGGCGGCCAAGAACGCCATCCTGGTGGTGGAATACGCCGAGCAGTTGCGCCGGGGCGGCATGGACCTGCTGGACGCCGCCGGCCAGGCCGCCCGCCAGCGGCTGCGCCCGGTGGTGATGACCTCGCTGGCCTTTATCCTCGGCGTGGTGCCGCTGGCGATCAGCACCGGGCCGGGCGCGGCCGCGCAGCGCGCGGTCGGCACGGGGGTGCTGGGCGGCATGCTGGGCGCCACCGTGATCGGCTCGCTGGCGGTGCCGCTGCTCTATGTCCTGATCGGGCGCAGGCGTGCCGGGCGCGAACGGGAATGACAAGGCGCGTGCCGGCCAGTGGCGTTCAGGATGGTCGGGGGTCGGGGTGGAGGGTGCTGCGAGACTGCCGGAGGAAAAACGAAAGGCAGCTAAGGCGGGGGGCGGCGGGTAAAAATCACCCACCCGGCGGGAGAGAGAAGGAGGAGGAGGTCAGCCGGGCAGGTGGGAGATAAAACGGGGAAGCAAATGTGGTACCCAAGCGGCCACCGAAGTGGCCGTCAGGTAACACGGGGTCGGATCAGACCCGGTAGCCGTACAGCGAGCCGTCGCCGCTGCGCGAGTTGTCCAGCGAACTGGCAGCGATCTCGCCACTGAAAGCGGCGCGGGCACCGTCCGTGAACGTATCGAACTTGCCAGCCTTGGCGCCGTCGGTGTACGGATCGAACTTGCCTTGGCGTGCGCCGTCGGTGAACGTATCGAACTTGCCGGCCTTCGCGCCATCGGTGAACGTGTCGAACTTGCCGGCGCGCAACGCATCGGCGTACACGTCGAACTTGCCGACCTTGCTGTTGGCGGGCGCCGCCAGTGCCGCGGCCGACGAGGCCACCATCAGCACTGCGAGAGCGCTGCCAAGGATGCGTTTGGCATTCATTTGGGACTCCTTCAACTGATTGTGTAATTCTTGTTTTTAATTTGCTGTACTAGCTGCCCCGGCAAATCTATGTTGCGCTGCAGGCACGGACTGAAGATTAGTGGCTCGGCGGGCAAGGAGAAATACCACTGCGACGAATGGTGCGTTGCGAGTCGTGAAACGCTGGAAAGTCGGACGAACGGCGCGGCTTGGCCGCTGGATGGCGTGCCGGGGGGACGTGCGAGGGGGCGCGGCGGGTGGCCGAAGCGATGCCTGATGGCCCGCCAGCCCAGGCCAGAGGCCGGTCCGCCGGCGCAGAGCCTGCTCGCGGGCTAGCGGTTGGCCGGGTGCGCGGCGCTGATGAGCGCGCGCCGGGACGCCGCGATCGGCGCCCGGGATAAGCCTGGAATAAGCTCGAAAATGCCGAAAAAGTGCCGGATAAGTTTTTGACCAGGCCTTAGACGGTGTACTGGCCGTTGGCCTCGGGCTGGAAAGACAGCTCCACCACGGTGACGCTTTGTTCACGTCCGTCCGGCAGGCGGTAGCTCACGGTCTGCCCGGCGCGCGCGCCCAGCAGCACACGGCCAATCGGCGACAGGACCGACAGGCGGCCTTCCTCGAAATCGGCGGTATCCGGATAGACCAGCGTCCAGCGGCGCGGCGCGGCCTCGCCCTCCAGCGCGCAGAGCAGGCTGGAGTTCATGGTGACCACATCCTTGGGAATGGCCTCGGCCGGTACGATGGCAGCGCGCTCGAGGATGCTGTCGAGCATTTCTGCCAGGGGCGCGGCGCCGGAGCGGCCCGCGATGCGCTCCAGACGGGTCACGTCGAGCTCGGTCAGGTAAAGGGTCGGTTGTTGTTTGGACGATGCCGTCATGATGAATCCTCGCTAAGTGGCGATGCGGCGACCCGGAACAGGCTGGAGCGATCCGTCAGGGATCGGCTCCTGGCGTTACCAGGTCAAGAAATAAGGTGGGCCGTTACCGGCGGTCAGAACCGGCTGGAAAACCGCGAACAGGGAGTGACTAGGCCCGGTTCAGCGTTTGCCTGCGTTGGGGGGAACGTCAGGCTGGGAACCGGGCAGGATCAAGCGGTACGCTGATCCGGCGGCAGGCGATCGCCTGTTTGGCTTGTGCGCGCGGCGCCTGGACTGCGCGCGCGGTCGCGCCGGCCTGCCCGATAGGGGCAAGCTCGACAGCAATCGGCGACAGGCAGCAAAGCGTCATTGGGTGCGGCAGCAATTGGATGGAAATTCGGGAAAGCGCGCCACGCGGTGAAACTGACGAGAGCAATGGCTCACTCAAAGGCTTCGTCGCGGACTCGGCCCGCCGCTTTTTTCACCAGCTTGGTGCGCGGCAGGTAAAGGGATCGTAGCATAGCCGGCACCTTCAGGCACCGGGGCGCAACCCTTAGGCGTGGCTCGCCGGATGCGGATGGCACTCGCAGGCGGCGCCGGCGGCGGCCTGCTGCAGGTTCTGCAGGATGCCGCATTCGCTGGCCGGATGGGGCTGGTCGCAAGTATGGCGAAGTGCCCGCAACTGCCCTTCCAGCGCCTCCAGCGCCACGCGCTGGGCGTGGATCTGCTCGATCTGGCGATCCAGCAGGCTGTTGATATCGTCGCAGGCAAGTGTCGGATCGCGCTCGAAGTCGCGCAGCCGGCGCACATCGGACAGGCTCATGCCGAGGGAGCGGCAGTGCCGCACGAAGTTCAGCTGCAGCAGATGGCCGTCGCCGTAGCGGCGATAGCCGTTTTCCTCGCGCTGGGGCGCGTCGAGCAACCCTTCGCGCTCGTAATAGCGGATGGTTTCCACGTCGCAACTGCTGTGCTTTGCAAGCTCACCGATACGCATCCCGACTCCAGGCCAGACCTGACTTCCGCAAATACCCTGTAGTAATTACGGGGTTGCTTGCCAGTGTAGACCATCGCGGCAAACCTTGCCAGCTTCTCAGCCCGGCGCCGGGCCCCGGGCCTGGTCGCGCAGCGTGAGCGTGCGCGGCACGAAGGCCGTGCGCATGACTTCCACCGCCAGCTCGGGCCGGGCGGCGCCGCACATGAACACATCCACGGCGGCAAAGCCGTACTCGGGCCAGGTATGGATGCTGATGTGCGACTCCTTGAGCAGCAGCACCCCGGTCACGCCCAGCCCCGGCCCGAAATGCCGGAAGCGCGCATCGACCACGGTGGCGCCGGCGGCCTGCGCCGCCTGGTAAAGCACGCGCTCGACCAGCGCGGCATCGGCCAGCAGATTGCTCGCCACGCCTTGCAGATCGGCAAGCAAGTGGTGGCCGAGCACGGCCGGGCACGGCAGGACAGGCGCGTTCATGGCAGCCTGCTCATTTGTGGCCGCCGCCGGAGGACCAGCCGCTGGCGCCGGAAGAACCACCGCTCCAGCCACGCGAGCTCGCGTATCCGGACGAGCCGGAGCCGGTGGCTTCGCCAAGATTGAAGAAGGTCGTGCCGAACAGCACGATGATGCCGTAGACGAGATAAAGCAGGCGCACGCTGACTCAATCCTTTCCGGCCCAGCGCTGGACCAGCCAGATCGGCACCCATAGCAACAGGAAGCCGATGACGATAGTGAACCAGCCCCGATCGGTGACGAGCGCCACCGGGACGTTGAGGATGGCGAGGAGGATGGCGTAGACCTTGGCGCTCTTGCGGCAAAAGGCGAGGTCGGCGCTATTGCCCGAAGCCGGCACGCGCGCTGCCTGCGGGGCGCGGGCGGCCTCGGCCAGCCCCGGGCTGGACTTGAACCACTGCGCCAGCTGCGCCCGCGCCACGGTGGTGGACAAGGTCCAGACGATCTCCGTGTCGGAGGTCTCGCGCGTGAGCCGGCGCGCCGGCTTGCCGAATTCGGTCAGGCGCGTGGTGTCGCCCACCTTGACCCGCCAGTTGAAGGTGCCGGCCGCGTACAGCACCTTGCTCTCGTAGTCGTAGCCCTGCTGGAAGGTCTGGCCCTGGTAGCTTGCGGCCGTGCCGGAGACCATGCGCGGCCAGGTATCCAGCACCTCGACCCGGTCCCAGCCGCTGTCCTGCTCCACCAGCCACATCAGGCCGCGCTGCTCGTTGAACAGCAGGTACTCGACCCAGGTGGAGGCTTGTTCCTCGTCGTTGTCGGTGCACTGCATCAGGCCCAGCACCGTGTACGGCTTGCCGTCGATGCTGCCGATATCGCCCGGCGACAAGCTGGTCTTGAGCGCATCGAGCTCGCGCTGCTTTTCCAGCACCAGCGCGGTGGAGGTGGAGCAATCGATCTCGCTGTGGCAACTCGGGCAGACCACAAAGCTGGCCACGCCCGCGCGGTAGGCGATCGGGCCGCCGCAGCCCGGGCAGGCCAGCGGCACGGCCTTGCCGCGGTAACGGTCGGCGGTGCCGGCGATCTGGTCGGCCTCGCGCAGCAACTGGCATTTGAGCTGGTCGAGCGTGACCGGCTGGCCGGTATAGATGGCGGGCGGATCGCCGTCGGCGTAGTCGAGCGTGAGGAAACGGCCTTCGTCGCGGAAGTCCGCTACCTGCGCGGTCCAGCCCGCGCCCACCGCGAACGGCAGCTCGCCCTGCCCGCCGGTGCAGCGCGCGCTGCGCACGTCGCTGGCGAGGTAGCGATGCTTGTCGAAGTACAGGGGCGTGCCTGGCGTGAGCTGCGCATAGCTGGGAAGCGATACGCCGTTAAGCTGTGCGGCGGACTGTTCCGCCGTGACGCGCCGGGTCAGCATGTACTGGCCGGAGGCGTCCGCCAGCCAGCCGTCGCTGCCGTCGTCGAACAGCAGGTACCACTCGTTCCACAGGCCGGAGTCGTAGCGCAGCTGAATGCGGCCGACCAGGGTGAAGCCCTGGCCGTCCCACTGGCCCGAGGTGTGGAGCTGCAGCAGGGTGTAGTCCTCCAGCACGGTGGACATCTTGCCGATGTCCTTGACGGTGTCGGCGTCCTTGAGCAGCGTACTGTGGCAAAACTCGCACACCACCATCACCGCGGCGGACGAGCGGAAGGCCGTCGGCGCGCCGCAGCTTGGGCAGTTGATTTCTTGCATGCTTAAGGGATAAGGGTGCGCTCAGCCGATCAGTTTCTTGAGGATCTCGGCCTTGGCGGTGTCGAACTCAGCCTGGGAGATCAGGCTCTTGTCGAGCAGGTCCTTGAGCTTTTGCAGGCGCGCGGCGGGATCGTCGGCGGGTGCTGTGGCCGGCGCCGCTGCCACGGCGGGTGCAGGTGCGGGTGCGGCAGGCTGGACGCCCGCGGCGGCGCCCAGCCCGCCCGCCATCGCCTGGCCCATCACCGCGCCGGCCGCCAGGCTGGCGCCAAGTCCGGCCACGCCGCCCTCGTTCTGCGCGGCCAGCGGGATCGAGGTGGCGACCTGGTACTGCGTGAACTTCGCCATATCGCCCATCATGCCCATGGAGATGCGAGTGTCGATGGCCTTTTGCAGTTCTTCCGGCAGCGACACATTGGTCACCGCGAAATTGTCCAGCGCCACGCCATAGCGCTCGAACTCGGGCACCAGCTTGTCGCGGATGGTCTGCGACATCAGCGCCTGGTTGGCGGCCATGTCCAGGAAAGGCACCGAGGCGCCGCCCAGCGTGGCGGTCATGGTGGCGATCAGCAGGTTGCGCAACTGCTCTTCCACCTCGTCGCGGGTGTACTCGGCGCGCGTGCCGCTGATCTCGGTATAGAACCTGGCGGCGTCTGCCACCTTGTACGAATACAGGCCGAAGGCGCGCAGCCGCACCATGCCGAAATCGGCGTCGCGGATGGTAATCGGCTGGGCGGTGCCCCACTTGCGGCCGATCTGCAGGCGCGTGCTGAAGAAATACACATCCGACTTGAAGGGCGACTCGAACAGCTTGTCCCAGTTCTTCAGGTAGGTCAGCACCGGCAGCGTCTGCGTGGTGAGCTTGTGCATGCCGGGCCCGAACACGTCGGCGATCTTGCCTTCGTTGACGAACACCGCCATCTGCGACTCGCGCACGGTCAGGCTGCCGCCGTACTGGATTTCCATATCCTCCATCGGATAGCGCCAGGCCAGCACGCCGTCGGTGTCCTCCGTCCATTGGAGGATGTCGATAAACTGCTTCTTGATGAACGATCCGATGCTCATGGCAACCCCCAGGTTCTCAGCGTTGTTCCAGCATGTTCAGTCCAATCAGGACAGGCAGGCGGCGTTGATCGCGCCCACCGTCACCGAGATGGCGCCCATCAGGCCGCCCATGCCGATATTGTTCGATTCGATCGCTGCGTCCATGTCGGGCAGCGCGCGCGCCAGGCCCGCATAGGCCAGCGCCTGCACCAGCATCGCACCCACCGACCACACCAGGAACATAAGGAAGGTGTCGTTGTGCTGGATGCTGGACGACAGCGTAAAGCAAAATCCGATCATCGCCCCCGACAGCGAAAGCGCCGCCGCGAGGTTGCCCTGGCGGATCAGCGCAAACTCGCGAAAGGGCGTGATCCTGGTGTAGACTCCGACGAACACTGCCAGCAAGGCAAGGCCGGCCAGCAGGTGCAGCACGTAGGCGTAGATGGCTTGCATCTTGGTTGTTCTCCGGCTGGTTCTACGACGGTGTTCCGGGCTGCGGCAACAGTAAGCGGTGAAGCCATATTGGCAATATCAGCATTGTTGGCAGTTAGCGCCCAAGTATATCCGTTGTCCATTTCGGTTCATCACAACTTTTTTCAGCGTTTTATCCTGCGCTTTTCCGGTTTGCCAGGCGTGCTGCGCATCGCGCGGCGGCCCGCCTGAGCGTCACGCCTGCCCTGCCCGGCTTGTTATCCGATCCCCGATCCCCTACCCCCGATGCGCGACCGTACCCTTGTTCTTTCGGTGTTGATCGTGGCGTCCTGCGGGCTCGGCTACGAGCTGATCGCCGGCGCCCTGTCCAGCTACCTGCTGGGCGACTCCATCCTCCAGTTCTCCTCCATCATCGGCTGCTACCTGTTCGCCATGGGCGTGGGCTCGTGGCTGTCGCGCTATGTGAAGGACGAGGACGTGCTGGCGCGCTTCATCGATATCGAGATCCTGATCGGCCTGCTCGGCGGCATCTCGGCGGCGCTGCTGTTCGTGGTGTTCGCCTGGCTGTCTGCGCCCTTTCGCACCGCGCTCTACGCCATGGTGTTCGTGCTCGGCGTGCTGGTGGGCATGGAGATCCCGCTGGTCATGCGCGTGCTCAACACGCGTCGCACCGCCTTCAGCGAACTGGTCAGCCGCGTGCTGACCTTCGACTACCTTGGCGCGCTGGCGGTATCGCTGGTGTTCCCGCTGGTGCTGGCGCCGCGCCTGGGGCTGTCGCGCACCGGCTTTCTGTTCGGCATGCTGAACGCCGGCGTGGCGCTCGTCACCATCCATATCTTCCGCGATGAGCTCAAGCCAGTGATGTCGCGCATGCTGCGCGCCTCCCTGGTGCTGGTGCTGCTGGCGGGCGGCTTCCTGGCTTCCGGGCGCTTGACCCACTGGGCCGAGCGCGGCATGTTCGGCGACGAGATCATCCATAGCGAGAGCACGCCGTACCAGCGCCTGGTGATCACGCGCTGGAAGGATGACATGCGCCTGTATATCAACGGCAACCTGCAGTTCTCCTCGCGCGACGAACACCGCTACCACGAGGCGCTGGTGCATCCGATGCTGCAGGCGCTGCCGTGGGCGCGCCGCGTGCTGGTGATCGGCGGCGGCGACGGGCTGGCCGTGCGCGAGATCCTGAAGCACAAGAACATCGAGCACGTCACGCTGGTCGACCTCGACCCTGCCATGACCACGCTGTTCTCGCGCAGCGAGCCGCTGGTGGCACTGAACCAGGGCTCGCTCCAGGACGCGCGCGTGCAGGTGGTCAATGCCGACGCCGCGCAATGGATGGAGCAGCACAACGAGATGTTCGACGCCATCATCGTCGACCTGCCCGACCCGTCCAACTTCGGCCTGGGCAAGCTGTACTCGGTGCCGATGTACAAGCTGATGTCGCACCATCTCGCCGAGAAGGGCTATGCGGTGGTGCAGTCCACCTCGCCGTACTTTGCGCCGCGCTCGTTCTGGGATATTGACGCCACGCTGCGCGAGGCGGGCCTGCATACCTGGCCCTACCACGCCTACGTGCCGTCCTTCGGCGAATGGGGCTTTATCCTTGCGGCCAAGCGTGACGACTACACGCCGCCCACGCGCTACACCGTGCCGCTCAAGTTCCTCGATGCCGACAGCACCGCGCTGATGTTCCGCTTCCCCGCCGACATGGCGCCGCGCGAGGCGCGCGCGAACCGGCTCAACGAGCAGTCGCTGGTGTTTGATTTCGAGCAGGACTGGCGCAATGTCATTCGCTGATCTGCTTTGCCCGCAAAGGGAGCCGGCATGGATCGCCGCCGCTTCCTGATCGCCAGCGCGGGCACGGCCGGCCTGAGCCTGTTGTCAGGCTGCGACCGGCTGGGCGACGATGCCAGTCGCTTCCTGGCTGGCGTCGGCCTGCGCGAGCCCACGCCCGTGGTGCTGCGCCCCGGCATGGCCGAGGGCCACGCGCTGCGCGATGCCGCCAGCTGGCCATCGGGCGTATCGCCGCAGGACGAGATCGTGACCGACGTTGCCATCCTCGGCGGTGGCGTGGCCGGGCTCAGCGCTGCGTGGCAGCTGGCGCGCGGCGGGCTGAAGGATTTCCTGCTGGTGGACGGCCCGGAGTTTGGTGGCAATGCGGCGGCCGGAAGTTTCGGCGGCGACCTTGCCTTCCCGCGCGGCGCGCACTACCTGCCGCTGCCCTCGCCCGAATCCACGCATATCCGCGAAATGCTGGCCGACACCGGCGTGATCCAGCGCGACCCGTTCGCCGCGCGGCCCGAGTTCGACGAGCGCGCGCTGGTGCATGCGCCGGATGAGCGCCTGTTCTTCGACGGCAAGTGGCACGACGGCCTGCTGCCCAGCGACGCCGCACCGGACGAAGAAGCGAAGCAGCACGCGCGCTTCCTCGCGCGCGTCGAGCAACTCAAGAGCGCGCGCGGCAGCGACGGCCGCAAGGCCTTTGCCATCCCGCTGGCGCTGGCCTCGCAGGATCCGGCCTGGACCGTGCTGGACCGGCAAAGCATGCGCCAATGGATGCTGGCCGAAGGTTTTACCGCGCCCACCCTGCACACCTATGTGGACTACTGCTGCCGCGACGACTACGGCGCGGGGCACGACCTGATCTCGGCCTGGGCCGGCCTGTACTACTTCGCCAGCCGCGCGGGCCATGCCAGCGATGCCGCCGACGGCGCCGTGCTGACCTGGCCGGATGGATTGCATGCGCTGGTGACGCGGCTCTCGGCGCGGATCGATGCGTACCTCGGCGCCAAACCTGCCGCCCAGCCCTGGCGCCGCCCCGGCATGGCGCTGCAAGTGCAGGAGCAAGGCCGTGGGGTGTCGGTCCTGTGCGCCTGGTGGCCGGACGGCGTTGGCGCCCAGCCGCCGCGCCTCTACCGCATCCGCGCGCGCCGCGTGATCTGCGCCATGCCCCTGCATGTGGCTGCCCGCGTGGCGCCGCTGCGCGAGTTCGGCTTCGACCCGGGGCGCCACCTGCCGCCCACCGCGTCCTGGCTGGTGTCCAGCTTCCGCCTGCAGGGCTTCCCGCCGGAAGCGCCGGGCGTGCCGCTGGCCTGGGATAACGTGGTGCATGGCGGACGCGGGCTGGGTTATGTGGTGAGTACCCATCAACTGATCCGGCAGGCAAAGCCAGCGGCCACGGTCTTTACCGCGTACTGCCCGCTGGACGCTGCGGCCAGCCCTGGCGCCGCGCCGCGCTCGCTCACCGGCACCCGCCGCTGGCTGGCCGAGGCCAGCGCCGCCGAGCTGCTGCACTACGCCACCACCGATCTGCGCACGGTCTACGGGCGCGCCTTCTGGCGCCACGCCGACGCGGTGGAGATCACGGTGCGCGGGCACGCCATGGCCTCGCCGCGCACGGGCTTCTTGGGCAACGCCGGTGCCGCGGCCCTGCGCGCGGCCGATGGGCGCATCCTGTTTGCCCATGCGGACCTGTCCGGCGTGTCGGTGTTCGAGGAAGCGGCGTGGTGGGGTACGCATGCCGCGCGGAAGATCCTCGGCTGAGGGCTTCCAAGTGGTGCCTTCGCCACAACATGCCGCAGCGCGGCATCCTGTAGAATTCTTTGCTCGATTTCGTGTCGAACCTCCCTGACACGCGATCCCAACCCCAATTTTTTGTGCGCGCAATCCGCTTCCTGCTGCTGCTCCTGATGCTTGCCGTCATGCCCTTCCAAAGCTGGGCAGGCGCGCGCACGTGCGCAGTGGGCAACGCGGTGCAGGCGGATTCGTGCAGCGCGTTGGCGCAGGCGGCACAAGACGAAGCCGCTTGCGCCACGGCGGACGAAGCGGCTCATGCTGCCGCCGTCGATGCCAGCGCAGCGCCCGGCCCCGTTGACGCCGGCGACGCCAAGGATCCGTCGCAGCCCGGCGCCGACCTCGCCGAATCCCTGTTGCCGGCCTCGCCCCTGCGCTTTGCCGCGGGGCTTGCCCGCAGCAGCGCGCCCACGCACCGCGCGGGCGCCATGCCGGACCCCGACCTCCCGCTTCAGCAGCGCCCTCCCAGCGCCTGAGTTTCCCCCGCGCGCGAGGCTGGCCTTGCGCGCCCTCGTTGTTTGTTCCCGGTTTTCTTGTCGTTAGTCTCCTGCACGCGGCGCGCCTGGCATGGCGCTGCGCGTGCTCGCGATGCGCGCCCCCGTTTTCACCATTGCATTGATCACTTCCTCACATAAAACATGAAACGCGTCCTGCTCTTCCTGGCGACCAACCTCGCCGTCATGCTTGTCCTCAGCTTCACCGCCAGCTTGCTGGGCGTGAACCGCTTCCTCACCGGCAATGGCCTGAACCTCGGCATGCTGCTGGCATTTGCCGCGCTGATGGGCTTCGGTGGTTCCTTTATCTCGCTGCTGATGTCCAAGACCATTGCCAAGTGGTCGACCGGCGCGCAGGTCATCGCCCAGCCCAGCAACGGCACCGAAGTCTGGCTGGTGCAGACCGTGCAGAAGCTGGCCGACCGCGCTGGCCTGCCGATGCCCGAAGTGGCCATCTATGAAGGCGAAGCCAATGCGTTTGCCACCGGCGCCACCAAGAAGAGCTCGCTGGTTGCCGTATCCACCGGCCTGCTGCAGACCATGTCGCACGACGAAGTGGAGGCCGTGCTCGCGCACGAAGTCGCCCACATCGCCAATGGCGACATGGTCACGCTCACGCTGATCCAGGGGGTGGTCAACACCTTCGTGATCTTCCTGGCGCGGATCGTGGGCTACTTCGTGGATTCGATGCTGCGCAAGAATGATGAAGAATCGAGCGGCCCCGGCATCGGCTACATGATCACGGTGGTGGTATGCGAGATCGTGTTCGGCATCCTGGCCAGCATCATCGTGGCCACCTTCTCGCGCCATCGCGAATACCGTGCAGATGCCGGCGCGGCCAAGCTGATGGGCAGCCCCACGCCGATGGTGGCAGCGCTGCGCCGCCTGGGCGGGATGGAACCCGATGGCCTTCCGCAGAACATGCAGGCGATGGGCATCGCCGGTGGCAAGTCGTGGCTGTCGCTGTTCTCCAGCCACCCGCCGATCGAGCAGCGCATTGCCGCACTGCAAGCCCGGGGCTGAGCGCGGGACACTTTGTGGATCGAAGAAAACCGAGGGCTCCGCTTCAAGTGGCTCCTTGCTAAGCCACCCCTCTCCCCGGCCCTCTCCCCCTGAGGGGAGAGGGAGAGACAGCCGTCGTCATGGCAGACGATTTTGGGCTGTTCTTTCGGCTTCGAGCAATGCCACTTCCGGTCTCACCCGGAACGCTGCCCGGTACCGCTCCGGCGTGGTCTGCACATGACGCTGGAACGCCTGCCGCATTACATCGGCGTTGGCAAATCCCGTCGCGCGGGCGATGCCATCCAGGCGTCGCCCGTCTTCCTCCAGCATCCTGCGCACCGCTTCCACCCGTAGCCGCTCTACGTAGCGCGCCGGCGTCTCGCCGACCTGCCGCGCGAACACGCGCGCGAAGTTGCGCGGGCTCATCGCTACGCGCTCGGCCAGCACCTGCACCGAGAGGTCGCGCGCCAGGTGCTCCGCCATCCAGGCCTGCAATTCACGCAACTCGGGGCTTTGCGCGCTCTGCGCCTGCAGCAGCGTGGAGAACTGGGCCTGGCTGCCGGGGCGGCGCAGGAACAGCACCAGTTCGCGCGCCACGGCGAGCGAGGCGGCATGGCCGAGATCGTCCTCCACCAACGCCAGCGCCAGGTCCATGCCCGCGGTAACGCCGGCCGAGGTGTACAGGTCGCCCGCGCGGATCCAGATCGGGTCCGGATCCACCTGGACCAGCGGATGGCGCTCGGCCAGCCGCGCGGCGTGGCGCCAGTGCGTGGTGGCGCGATGGCTGTCCAGCAACCCGGTGCGCGCCAGCACGAACGCGCCGGTGCAGACCGCGCCAAGGCGGCGCACGTGAGGCGCCTGCTCGCGGATCCAGCCGATCAGGCGCGCATCATCGGCGGCCGCAGCGTGGCCCGAGCCACCGGCAATCAGCAAGGTATCGATGGGCCCGGGCAGCATGTCGCCGATGCGGTGGTACGGTGCGTCGGCCAGCAGCCGGATGCCGCTTTCGGTGCACACCAGGCCATCGTCGCGCACGCTGGCGACGCGGATGTCGTAGGCGGGCGAGGTCGTGCCGGGGAGCCGGTTGGCATGGCCGAAAACCGCGCTGGGCCCGGTCACGTCGAGCTCCTGCGCGGGGTCCGGCGCGACGAGTACGACGATGCGCGGCGGATCATTCGGCAAGGGATGGCTGGCAGGCATGGACTGTGACTCAGGGCGAGTATGTGAGTGCGCAAGTGCGGTTGCCGCCGATCATACCGGCGCCGGCGCTTATCCGGCCAGCACCGCCGCGCGTGGTGTGCTGCGCTGCCAGCCCAGTGTGACCAGCAGTGCCACCGCCAGTGCGGGCAGCACGGCGAGGTTGACCGCCTGCCAGCCGTAGCGGTACAGCACCTGCCCGGCCGCGAGCGTGGCCAGCGCGGTCAGCGCGGCGGCGGAGAATTCGGCCAGCGCCTGCGTACGCGCGCGCTCGGCGGGCCGGTAGCTCTGCGTGAGCAACGTGGTGCCGCCGACAAACATGAAATTCCAGCCGACGCCCAGGCACAGCAAGGCGACGTAGAAGGCCGGCAGCGCCGTCGATGCCAGGGCCACGAGCGAACCCATCGCAGCGAGCGCGATGCCGCACATCAGCATCGGCCCGCGCCCAAAGCGCTGCAGCAGCCAGCCCGAGAAAAACGACGGCGCGTACATGCCCACCAGGTGCCACTCGATGATCTGCGCGCCTTGCGTGATCGTATGGCTGCACGCCACCGCGGCGATCGGCGTGGCGGTCATCACGAACATCATCACCGCGTTGCCGATGCCGTTGTTGGCGAACGCCGCCAGGAACACCGGCTGGCGCGCGATCTCGGCGAGCGGGCGCGCCGGCAGCGCGGCGGCGCCGTGATCGGCCGAGGCGGCAGCTGCGTGTGGTTGCGGCTCCCGATAGCCAAACGCCAGCAGCAAGACCGTGGCCATCCCGAACAGCGCGACCACCGCATACGATCCGGCGAAGGGCTGTGCCACCATCAGGTCGCTGCTCCACGCGGCAATGGCCGGCCCGCACACGGCGGCCACCACGCCGCCGGTGAGCACGGTGGAAATGGCGCGCGGCTTATCCACAGGCGCGGCGGCGTCCGCGGCGGCCAGCCGGTAGAAACGCGCGAACGCCTGGAACATGCCGACCAGCGCCGTGCCCACGCAGAACGCCACGAAGTCATGGTGAGCGATGGCCCACACCGACACCAGCCCGCCCGCGCAGCACGCCAGCCCGCCGAGGGAAAAAGCGATGCGGCGCCCCAGCCGTTCGATCAGGAAGGCGGCCGCGATGGCGGTGAGCGCCGACGCCACCGTGATCAGCGCAAACGGCAGCGTGGCCAGCGCCTTGTCGGGCGCGAGCGTGTACCCGACCAGCCCGGTCAGGGTCAGGTCGACCGACAGGGCCGAGGTGAACAGGGCCTGGCAGATTGCCAGGACCCGGGCTTGGGACATCGCGGGACGTGCCATCGGGCGCTCCGGTGAGAAGAGGCGGGGATGACACCGAGCGTACGAAAAACGGGACCATGGCGGCTGACAATGATCCGCAGAATCCTGCCAACCGGCTCCTGGTTGGGCTAGTTGAACACGTCCTGGCGGTAATGCCCCTGCGCCACCATGCCCGCCAGCCAGTCGGAAGCTGCTGCCTCGCTCATGCCGCCCTGCTGTGCCGCGATCTCGATCAGCGTGCGCCGCACCGCCGGCGCCATCTGCCGCCCGTCGCCGCACACATAGAGCGTGGCGCCGTCCTGCAGCAGCGTCCACACGGCTTCGCGATCGCGCCAAAGCAGATGCTGCACATAGCGCTGGTCGGAGGCAGCGGTAGTGGAGTAAGCCGAATGCGCCTGCACCACGCCCTCGGCCTGCCAGCGCGCCACATCAGCGCGGTAGAGCCAGTCGTGCTCCGGATGGCGGCAGCCGTAATAGAACTGGCTGGCGGCTACCGCCTGGCCGGCTGCCTTCTGCGCCGCGCGCTCTTCCAGGAAGCCGCGGAACGGCGCGATGCCCGTGCCAGGCCCGACCAGGATCATCGGCCGCGCCGGATCGGGATCGGGCGCGAAGGCCGGGTTGGGCGTGCGGATCACCGCCGCCACCACCGCGCCCGGCGCGAGCCCTTGAAGCCAGGTGGATGCCACGCCACGGAACATGCCGCGCCCTGAGAGCGCCGGCGACCACACGGTGCCGACCGTGATCGTCGCCACGTCGGGTGTGACCGCAGGCGATGAAGCGATGGAATAGAAGCGCGGGCGCATCGGCACCGTGCAGGCCAGCAGGCCCGGCAGCGTGAGCTCAATGGCTGGGTGGCTCACCAGCACATCCACCAGCCCCAGCCGCTGCGATGCCACGCGCGCCGCGTAGCCGTCTTGCGCGTGGTCCGAGCCGAGCCGCTCCAGCGCCGCGCGCGTGAACGGGCAGCGCGTGTATTGCAGCAGTGTGCGCAGCGTCTGGCGCGACACCACATCCTGCAGCTCGATGAAATGCGTCAGCAGCTCGCGCACCGGCAGTGCCTCGTCCAGCGGCAGGCCGCGCGCGGCGGATGCATGCGCGGCCGACAACGTTACCATGGCATCGGGATCGAGATCGAGCCGCTCGCACAGGTCCCGCACGGTGGCGGGAAGGTTCTGCGGATACACCGCAAGATGATCGCCGGTGGCGTAGCTGGCACCCGCCGGCAGGCGCAACTGGATGTCGCGCGTGGAGGTGCGCGGCGCTTCCAGCGCGAAGTCCCACAAGCCAGCCGGATCGTTGACCAGCTCCGTGTTGGCCAGCACGGTGAAGGCTTGCGTCGACGGCGGCAGCGTGCTGGCGCGGATGGTGGCGATATCGCGCAGCCGCACCTCGATCTGGCTGGCGCCCGCCGCATCGGGTGCGGCGCCCTGCTCCACGCGCAGCGCCTGCAGCGATTGCCACAGCGCGGCGAGCCACGACTCCGCGGCCTGGTCGAAGTCGCCATTGCCATCCGCCTCGCCGCGCGCGAGCAAAGGCACCGCGCCAGCCCCGCTGAAAAATTCATGCAGGCGCTTGGGAAATGCCTGGTACGTGGCCCATTGCGAATTGCCGCAGCCGAGCAGCGCAAAGCGCAGGCTTTCGGCGCGATAGCCAGCGGCATTGCTGCCGTCGAGCATGGCTTCGAAACGCCGCGCTGAATCGGGTGCGCGCCCGTTGTAGGTGGCCGCCACGATCACGGCGAGCCCGTCGGTGGGCAACGCCCCCACCACTTCGTCAAGATCGCGCAGCGTGGCGGCAAAGCCGGCCGCCAGCGCGCCGGCGTGGATCTGCTCGGCCAGCTCGCGCGCGGTGCCCAGGCTGCAGCCGCACAGCACGGCGAGGGGCTGGCCATTGCCGCGCACCGCCGGGGGTTGCGATTGCACACTGGCAGCATCGGCCGCAGCCGCAGCGACGATGCGCTCATGCGCGCGGCGGCGGCGCGCGCGCAGCGTGAACGCATCCGGCTTCAGGGTCAGCGTTTCCTTGATGCGGAACTGGTAATCGTGCGGGTCGCTGAACTGGAAGTTGCGCAGCATCAGGGCCAGCGCGAGCTTGGCTTCGGTCAGCGCGAACTGGCGGCCGATGCAGGCGCGCTCGCCATTGCCGAACGGCTTGTAGGCGTGGGGATGGATCCTGGCCTCGTTCTCGGGCAGGAAGCGGTCGATGTCGAAGGTCTCCGGATCGGCCCACACTTTCGGGTCGCGGTGCAGCGCGGTGAGCACCACCGAGACGCGGCGATCCTTGGCGATCAGGTAGCGCCTGCCGATCACCGTGTCCTCGAACGGCGCCACTGCAAAGGCAGGCGCCGTGGGCCACAGGCGCAGCGTTTCCTTGAGCACGCGGTCGATCACCTGCAGCTTCGCCAGGTCGGCATAGACCGGCGGCGCGTCGCCCGGCAGCACCGCGTCCACCTCGGCATAGGCTTGCGCCAGCACGCCGGGATGGCGCAGCAGCTCATACAGCGCGAAGGTCAGCAAGCCGCTGGTGGTCTCGTGCCCCGCGATCAGGAAGGTGATGACCTGGTTGCGGATATTGACGTCGTCCAGGCGCTGGTCGGTGTCGGGGTCGCGCGCCTCCAGCATCAGGTTGAGCAGGTCGTGCGCGGGCGGCTGTCCGGCGTCCTTCCCAGCCGCGGCGCGGCGCTGCCGCACCACGTCGTCCACCAGTTCGCGCATGTACTGGATATCGTCGGCGAACTTGCGGTGCGCCTTGTGCATGAACTTGTCCTGCAGCGCAAAGCGCGTGAGCTTGCCCATGGCTTCCTCGAGCGCGCCGACCATCGCGTCGATAAAGGGATGCAGCTGCTCGCGCGAGAACGAATCGAAGTCATAGCCGAAGCCCGACAGCGCGATGGTGTCCAGCGTGAGCCGGGTCATGTCGTCGGCGATCGGGATGTCGGTGTCGGCGCCCTGGCGGTCCCACTTGTCGACCAGGCGGTTTGCCACGCGCAGCATCACATCGAAGTAGCCCTTCATGGCGCGCTGGCTGAAGGCGGGCATCAGGATGCGGTGGGCGCGGCCCCAGTTCTCTTCCTCGGCGTGCGCGGTGAACAGGCCGTCGCCGGCCAGGTCGCGCAGGTACGACAGCGGCGGCCCGACGATCTTGCGAAAGTGCTGCCCATCCGACAGCTCGCCCACCAGCGCGGCGTCGCTCACGAACGCCACGCGGCGCCCGGCGAAATCGAGCTCGAAGATGCCATCGAAGGCGCGGCTGCGCGCCAGCAGATGCTGCCCGACCTTGCCCGGCGTGACCTGCAGCAGGTTGCCGACCAGTGGCCAGCCCGGGTCGCGCGGAATCGGTTCGAGCTTGCGTGCGGGCTGCGCAGCCGGCATGGTTGCGGCGGTTGCGGCCGGAGCGGCGGAGGCGGGAGTGGAGACGCGCTGCATATTCAGGTCACCAGATGGTAGTCGGCGGGCGAAACGCCTGGGTTGGGCCAAGGGGCTCAGGGGCCGCCTTGTGTCTCTTGTTCGTTTTTCTGTTTTCTGCCGGGTGCATGGCTATCCCCTGCAAGCCGACGTAGACAACCGTCTACTTTTGCAGCAAAGTAGACGAATGTAGACCGAGTGTCAATTCCAAACCGGATTCACTCACGCCGGCGTATCCCGGCCTCAACTTTTTGCCTGACACCATGGAAGACGTTGCCGGCGGCAAACGCAAACTGATCGACGCAGCGCTGCGCCTGGCCGCAGCCAGGCGCAGCTTCGCCGGCCTCGGCCTGCGGGAGCTGGCGCGCGAGGCGGGGCTGAACCCAAACACCTTCTATCGCCACTTCCGCGACATGGAAGACCTGGCGCTGACCGCCGTGGCCGAGGTCGGCAACGAGTTGCGGCCCATGCTGCGCGCGGTGCGCTGGGCCGTGGCGCAGGACAACCCCGGCGAGGTCGCCACCCGTGCCTGCGACGCCTTCTTCGCCTACGCCGATGCCCATCCGGACGCCTTCTTTGTCGGCGTGTGCGGCAGCACCGGCCCGCAGCCCGCGCTGCGCGAAGCCGTGCGCCAGGTGCTGGCGGATATCGCCGGCGAGATGGCGGAAGACATCGAACGGCTGGAGCTCTGCCCGGGGCTGTCGCGCCCCATCATCGACGACCTCTGTGGCTACGTGGTGTCCTACCTGTTCCACCTGTCGACGGACTATCTCGAAGATAACGCCAAGGGACGCCGCCTGCGCATCCAGCAATCCAAGCAGCTGATCAGCTGGCTGCTGCGCGGCGCAGCCGAACAACAGCGGGCGCAGGATCAACCGGCGCCCGTACCCGCACCTGCGCGCAAGCGCAAGCCGACGGAGCGCCGGCCGCACTGAGCGCGGCAAGCCACACCCAGTCCTGACCACCAAGCGAGGAGACCGATGAGCCTGCAGAACCTGTTGCTGTCTTATGGACTGAGGAAGCGCCTGAAGCGCGGCGTACCACCCGAGCACATCGACGTGGCCGGCACCCGCCGCGCGATGGCCCAGTTCGGGCAGAACGCGCGCGTGCCCGCGGGCTGGCGCATCGAGCGCTCCGAGGATCCCGCGCTGCCGGGAGAATGGACACGGCGCGAAAACGGCAACGCAACGGCGGATGTTCCCACGATCTTCTACCTGCACGGCGGCGGCTACTACTTCTGCACGCCCCAGACGCATCGCCCGCTCACGCTGGCACTGGCACGCAAGGCCGGCATGCCCGCGTTCTCGCTGGATTACCGGCTGGCGCCCGAGCACCCTTTCCCCGCCGCGCTGGACGATGCGGTCGACGCCTACGCCGCGCTGCTCGCGCTCGGCATCTCGCCAGGCCATATCGTCATTGCGGGCGACTCCGCCGGCGGCGGGCTGGCGCTGGCCACGCTGCTCGCGTTACAAGCGCGCCACATGGCCCTGCCCGCCGGCGCGCTGCTGTTCTCGCCGTGGACCGACCTGGCGGCCACGGGTGAAACCTTGCGCAGCAACGATCGCCACGACGTCATGTTCCACGGCGACTCGATCTCCCGCGTCGCGCGCCTGTACCTGGGCGACACCGTTGCCACGGAGCCGCTGGCATCGCCGCTCTACGCGGCCCCGGAAGCGCTGGCCGCGCTGCCGCCGCTCTATGTGCAGGCCAGCGACAAGGAAGTGCTGCTCGACGATTCGCGCCGGCTGGTGGAGCGCGCCAAGGCGGCGGGCGGCGACGCCGAGCTGCATATCTGGCGCGGGGTGCCGCACGTGTGGCAGCTCTACCATCCTTTCCTGCCGGAAGCGCGCCGCGCGCTGGCAGATGCGGCTGCGTTTGCCACGCGGGTGACAAGCGGCTGAACGCCTGCCTTGTCTGGTTTCCTCGGTATTTTCCCTGAGCCAGCCGCGCAACGGCGGGAAAGCTGGATGAAGGCTTGCCATGCCTACGATGCAGGGGCTGGCTCATGGCCGTGACACGCGTCCGGCCTGCGAGCAGCCTGAATCATCGACAAGACTAGCGAGCCCCGAGGAGATCAACTTGAAAACCAAAACCACAGCCCTCGCGCTGGCGATCGGCGCGGCCTTTGCCGGCCACGCCAACGCGCAATCGAACGTGACGCTCTACGGCCTCATCGACACCACCATCAGCACCATCAGCAACGCCAATGCAAAAGGCGATCG
>NZ_BAAILO010000244.1:0-1124 GCF_054589115.1 Cupriavidus sp. 8B
GGTCTGGGCCTTGGCACAGGAGGCAACAGGCATGGATTTCTGATGCACAGCCTGCTGGCTGTCACGCCCGACGGATTGCCCCTTGGGGTGTTGGGCATGAAGACCTGGGTGCGCGACCCGGAGGAAGCGGGCAAGGGAAAGCAGCGCAGGAAGCGCGATATTCGTGACAAAGAGAGCGTGAAATGGCTGGAGGGCCTTGAGCGACTGGAAACGCTTAAAGTGCAATGTCCAGACACGCACGTGGTCGGCGTGAGCGATCGCGAAGGCGATGTCTATGACGTGTTTATCGCGCCGCGCTCTACCGGAGTCGACTGGCTGGTTCGCGCTGCGTGGAATCGGCGTGTCGAGCATCCCGAGAAGTATCTGTGGGATGCCGTGGAAGCGGCGCCCGCGCTGGGCCAGACGACATTGCAAGTGCCCGGCTCGGGCAAGACGCCCGCGCGCAGCGCGCAACTGACGCTGCGCTGCCTGCCAGTGCAGTTGAGGCCACCGCGTTCGCGCCCCGGTAAGGGGGCGAATGTCGAGGTCTTCGTGATTCACGCGCTGGAGACCGATGCGCCTGAAGGGGTTGACCCGCTCGAATGGATGCTGCTGACCTCGGTCCCCACGCATACGCATGAGCAAGTTCTGGAACGGCTGGCATGGTACGCGCGACGCTGGACCATCGAATCGTGGCATCGGGTACTCAAGAGCGGCTGCCGGGTCGAGGCTAGGCAATTCGGTGACCTGGATCGATTTGTGCGCGCCACCGCATTGTTCGCCGTCATCAGCTGGCGAATTCTGTATGCCACGCTGCTCGCCCGGCTGGATGGTGACTTGCCCTGTGAAGTGCTGCTGCAGCCGATCGAATGGCGTGCACTGTATTGCCGGGTTCATCAAACCAAGAAGACGCCCGCCAAGATCCCGTCGTTGGCGCAGGCCGTATTGTGGATCGCCAAGCTCGGCGGCTATCTCGGGCGCAAGAGCGATCGGCCACCGGGCCCTACACCGATCTGGCGCGGATTCCTGTCGCTGCACGAAATCACGGAGATGTATCGGATATTCCAGCAGGATGAATAGCTGTCCGGTGGAGATGGGTGTAGGGAGAACAGCTAGTTGTTCAAAAAATGTGGGCACACCTAAGC
>NZ_BAAILO010000245.1:0-44863 GCF_054589115.1 Cupriavidus sp. 8B
TGAGCGTCAAGGGGCTTCAGTTGGGCGGCGCAAGCCGCGTCAACGAAGTGCGGATAAATCCAATGCTCAACTTTGAGCAGATTTTATGGAACAGTCCATCGACATCGCCCATGCTGAAGTCCGATGCGTGCCTGCGCGATTACGCACGTTTGTCGAGTGCGTCCGCACCGCCATCGGCAGTCCAGCGTACCAGGACGTGGGCCGGCCTCCACGACGCCGCCGAAGTCGCCTAGATCGCCGGTGACCCCGCATGGCGCCTGAAGCTCGCTACTCCGTCCGCCTGTTCGGCGAGTTTCATCTCGACGGCGCCGACGCGCCGATGCCTGACGCGAATTCTCCCCGCTTGCAGGCGCTGCTTGCCTATCTGATTTTGCATCGGGACGTGCCGCAGTCGCGCCAGCAACTGGCCTTCCTGTTCTGGCCCGATTCGACGCAAGCGCAGGCACGCAATGCATTGCGTCAGCTCCTGTTTCATCTACGCAAGTCATGGCCGCACGCAGCCAGTTTCGTCCACGCCGACGCGCAAATGGTGCGCTGGTTGCCCGATTCCGCGTTCGATCTCGATGTCGCGCAGTTTCAGTCGGCCCTGGCCACCGCGGCGCGGGCCGCAAGCAACAACGACGCGGCCACCGAGGAAGAACTCCTGACGCAGGCAGCGGAACTGTATCGGGGCGACCTGCTGGCCAGCTGTTACGATGAATGGATCGCCCCGCAGCGCGATCAGTTGCGCGAAGCGTGCATCGCGGCGCTCGTGCGCCTCAGCCTGTTGAGCGAGGACAGACGCGACTACGCAAAGGCGTTGAAACACTCGCAGCAGTTGCAGCGGCTCGACCCATTGCGCGAGCCCACCTATATGGCGTTGATGCGCCTGCATGCCCTGAATCACGATCATGCATCCGCGCTGCGCGCCTATCGCAACTGCGTTGAAACGTTCACGCGCGAGCTGGGCATCGTGCCCAGTGAAGCCTTGCGCGAGGCCTATGCGCGCCTTGCTGCCCAGGCTGCGCCAACACAGCGTCGACGCCCACGGGACCCCATGCTGCCAATGATCGGACGCCACAACGAATGGCGGCGGCTTCTCGAAGTGTGGCAGCGTAGTCAGCTTGGCGACAAGCAGTTCGCCCTGATCTCGGGCGAGGCGGGCATCGGCAAGTCGCGCCTGGCGGAGGAATTGCTCGTGCACCTTTCCGGGCAAGGCTTCACCACGACGCACTCACGCGCGTACGCGGCCGAGGGGCAGGTCGCGTTTGCGCCGGTCACCGGCTGGCTGCGCAGCCCCGCCTTGCACGAAGCGATGAGCGGACTCGACAGACTGTGGCTGACCGAAGTCGCGCGCCTGTTGCCAGAGCTGCTGACGCAACAACCCGGCCTGCCTCCACCCTCCCCACTCACCGAATACTGGCAGCGCCAGCGGTTTTTCGAAGCGCTGGCGCGCGCCGTGCTGGCGACAGACGGGCCGCTGCTGCTGTTGCTCGACGATTTGCAATGGTGCGACGCGGAGACGCTTGAATGGCTACGCTTCCTGATGCGCTTCGACGTGAGCGCGAAGCTCCTCGTGGTCGCCACGGCGCGGCATGAAGACATCACCCCCTTGCACGCCGTGAGCCGGCTGCTTGACGCCTTGCGGCGCGACGACCAGCTCACGGAGATGTTGCTGGGCGCGCTGGATGCCGCCGAAACTGCGAAGATCGCGGCGCAGATCATCAATCGGCCGCTGGCCGATGCGGAGGCAACCCGGCTATTCGAGGAAAGCGAAGGCAATCCCCTGTTCACGGTCGAGATGATGCGCGCCCGGTCCGACACCACGACGGCCGGCGGCACGCCGCACGGCACGGTCCCGAAGTTGCCACCCAAGGTGTACACGGTGATCTCGAGCCGTCTTGCGCAACTGTCGCCTGCCGCGCGCGATATCGTCGGCGTCGCGGCGATCATCGGACGAGCATTCACTGCCGATGTGCTGGCCCAGGCGAGCGACGTGCGCGAGGACGCCCTCACGAATGCGCTGGACGAACTCTGGCAACGAGGCATCGTGCGCCAGCCAGACAGCGGGGGCATTGCCTTTGACTTCAGCCACGACAAGATCCGGGACGTGGCGTACGCCGAGGTCAGTCCGCTGCAACGCCGCCGCCTGCATCAACGCGTGGCACGCGCACTTGAACAGGCGCCAGACGATGATCTCGACGCTGCCAGCGCGCAGATTGCCGCGCACTACGAACAGGCGGGCCTGCCAACCGATTCAGCCGCGTTCTATCGGCGCGCGGCCGGCGTTGCGCAGAGTGTGTACGCCTATGACGATGCCATCGCCCTGCTGCGGCGCGGGCTGGCGCAAGCCGATCAGATCGTCGATCCGCAAGAGCGCGCCCGGCAGTCGCTGGCATTGCAACTCGACCTTGCGCCGCCGATTCGCATTTCCCGTGGGTGGGCGGCACCGGAGCTCGACACGCCACTGCGGCGCGCCGTGGAGCTCAGCAGACAGACGGGCGACTTCGGTCAGCAGGCGCGCGCCCAGGTCAGCCTTGCCTTCTTTCTCGTCGTCAGTGCGGAGTTTGCCCAGGCGCGGAGCCTGAGCGAGGAACTCATCGCGGGATTGGGCACTTCCGGGTCGGGTACCTACGCCTCGATGGCATGGACCAACATCATGGGGAGCCTGGTCCAGCAGGGTGACTGGGTGGCGGCGGAGCCAGCGTATCAACGCGCGATCGGCGCTTATGACGAATCCCAGCACGCCGAGCATGTGTCGTTGATGGGCGGAAACTTCGGCGTGCTGGCCTCGGCGTGGTCGGCCCATGCATTCTGGTTCACCGGGCTCGCCGATCAGGCCCTCCGGCGTGGACGCGAAGCGCTGGAGGTGGCAAACCGGCTGGCACACCCGTTCTCCCAGGCGCTGGCGCTGTCTTATCTTGCAATGCAGCATGCCCTGCGCCGGCAGCACGGTCTGACGCTTCACTACGCCCGACAGGCACGTTCGATCGCCGATCAGTACCACGTCGGCTACTACCTTGCCTGGGCTGACGTGCTGCTCGCCTGGGCCAATGCAAAGCAGTCGCCCGGCGCCGACGCCGTGGCGGCAATGCGGGCGGCGATCGAGGGCTTTCATCGCACCGGCGCGCGCCTGCGGCTGCCGCTGTATCTCGGCATGCTGGCGGAATGCCTGGGTGACGTGGGCGAGACCGAGGCCGCGCTTGCGGCGCTGGATCAGGCGCTCCACCATGCGGAGCACACTGGCGAGCATTGGCTGGACGCGGAGCTCTATCGCCTGCGCGGCGAGCTTCTGCTGCAACGCAGCGCCAACCTGGCCGAAGCCGAATCGTCGCTGATCAAGGCGATCGAGATCGCTGCCGGCCAACGGGCTCGCCCTCTCGAGCTGCGCGCCGCGCTGTCGCTGGCGGCGTTGCGCGAGCCACGGGAGGGCATCGGCGCGCGCCGGGTGGTCGAGCCGCCGCTCGCCCAATTCGCCGAGGGCTTCGACCAGCCCGACATCGTCCGGGCGCGCGCGTTACTGGCGCGTTAGTCATGGTTTGGCCGCTCTGGGCCAGCCGCGTCGGAGATTGGCGCATATAACGGCGCGCCTAACGCCTTTCAAACGCCGAGGTTGATAAAACTCCTGCATACCAACCGGACAGGAGGCAACCATGGAAGGTGCTCTGAGTGAAACCGTCGCCACCGCGCTGAAGCCGCATTTTCGGGGGCAATTGATTCAGCCTGGCGATGCGGCCTATGACCAGGCACGCGCGGTGTACAACGGCATGATTGACAAGCGCCCGGCACTGATCGCGCGCTGCACGGATGTCGCGGACATCATTGCGGGGGTGAACGCCGCGCGAGACAGCGGAATGCTGCTGGCCGTACGTGGCGGTGCGCACAATGGCGCGGGGCTCGGCACATGCGATGGCGGACTGGTGGTCGACCTGTCGCCGATGAAAGGCGTGTTTGTCGATCCGAAGCGCAGCACCATTCGGGTTGGTGGCGGCTGCACCTGGGGCGATGTGGACCACGCCGCCAGCGCCTATGGACTGGCGACGCCGAGCGGTTTCATCTCGACCACGGGCGTGGGTGGGCTGACGCTTGGCGGGGGCATTGGCTACCTTAGCCGCGCCTACGGCCTGACGATCGATAACCTGCTCAGCGCCGAGGTCGTTCTGGCCGACGGGCGACTGGTCAATGCCAGCAGCGACGAGAACGCGGACCTGTTCTGGGCGCTGCGCGGCGGTGGCGGCAACTTCGGTGTGGTCACCTCATTCGAGTTCAAGGCCCATCCCGTCGGCACGGTCTACGGCGGCCCGATGCTGTGGCCGATGGACCAGGCGCGCGAGTTGATGAAGTGGTGGCGCGATTTCATCCTGACTGCGCCGCAGGACATCAATGGCTGGTTCGGCTTTGTGACGGTGCCGCCCGGGCCGCCGTTCCCCGAGTCTGTCCACCTGCAGAAGATGTGCGCCGTGGTGTGGTGCTACACGGGTCCACTCGATCAGGCCGAGGCGCGCTTCAAGCCGATTCGCGACGCCATGCCGCCAGCGGTGGACTTTGCCGGCTCCATTCCTTGGCCGGTCTTGCAGAGCCTGTTCGACGCGCTGTATCCGCCTGGCCTGCAGTGGTACTGGAAAGCCGACTTCGTGAGCGACCTAAGCGACAAGGCCATCGATCTGCACATCAAGTATGGGCACCAGTTGCCATCCATGCACTCGACCATGCACCTGTATCCCATCAACGGCGCAGCGCATCGCGCGGGCCCCAATGACACCGCATTCAGCTACCGCGATGCGAGCTTCGCCAGCGTGATTGTCGGCGTCGATCCCGACCCGGCCAACAACGACCGCATCGTGCAGTGGGCCAAGGACTACTGGCTGGCGCTGCATCCGCACTCGGCTGGCGGCGGCTACATCAACATGATGATGGACGAAGGCAACGACAACGTGAAGGCTGCCTATCGCGACAACTATGCGCGGCTGGCGCAGATCAAGCGCAAGTACGACCCTGCAAACCTGTTCCGCGTGAACCAGAACATCAGGCCCGCCTGAGGGTGGACCGAAGGTTGCGACTGCTGAAATCATCGTGGGACTCGCCGCCCTGATTCCCGGCGACTCCCACGCCCCTTGCCTGCCGGAATCGCGAGGAGAAGTTCATGAGCAAGCTGGTTTGCGCCGGGCTCGCAGCCCTGGTGCTTTTCACTGCCTGCACTGACGCCGGGAGGAGCGTGGACTGTGCCGGCGGCATATCGATGGGTGGGTTGGGTGCAAGGGAAGCGCTGGATGAAATGGCTGGCGCAGCTTTCCCGATGAACGGTGGGCAGTTTTCGCTCTATCTGTTGCGATAGGCCTGGCCCTGCGGGAGATCTACAAAGAAGGCGGACCGACCACCGGTTACGCGTCGATGAATCCCGATTGTCCCGCCATCCTGTTCGGCGCCTTCGACCGCCACAATTTCGGCGGCCGCCTGCTTGCGCAAGTGATGGGGCGCCTGCTGGCCAACCGGCGCCTTGTGTACGCCGGCCTTGCCGACCGCGACCTGAGAGAGTGGCCATCGGGTGCAAGCGATCGCGCGACTGGCCGCTGCTACCGCGGACGCCGCGATCGACATCATCCACGTGGACGGCGAGATCCCGTCTGCGATTGGACCTATCGCTTCTGCCTTGCGGAAGGCTTCTATTCGGTGCGCTGTTTGCCGATCTCGGTCGGATACCAGCCGCCAAGCTCGGTCGTCCCTGATCGACCCTCTGCGGATGCACGTGCCACGGTTTCAAGCACAACCGCAGTTACGGCTGGCTCGCCAATCGTTGCCGGGCCGTGAAACTGACCCTCTGTCGACGGCTACTCGGGTTCCACACTCCCACTGTCGAACCACCCATCTCAACGGAAGACTATCGCGACCATTACCAGCGGCTCGCGGGCAAGTCGCTGCGCGAGCGCCCTGTCTGCGGCAAAGGTCACATGGAACAGGCGCCGGAACAGCCGCGAGAGCACCCGAACGGGCAGGAAGAAGCCGGGACGACAGGCGCTCCAGTGCTCGCCATCGGGCGCGATGTTATCGACTTACCATGGCAACGCCTCCGTCCGTCTGCTCCGGACCCGCAGCCGCCTGCCAATGTCATGCAATTCCAGGCATTCCTCCTCTCGGGCTTGGTCAACAGGCCTTATAGAGCTGGGAATCTGGCCAGGATCACCGAGAAATCTTCGAAGACCACGTAGTTCTCAGGTTCCGTCGGCGATCCATCGGCAGCGTGGGTTGCGGAATGCTCGACCTCTTCTGCCGGCAATGGGCGGATGCCGTCGCCGGTGATGTGCACCCCATAGAGAGCCTTCCAAGGAATCGACACATCCTTGCCGCGGATGTTTTTCACAGTTGCACTGGTACCGGGAATGAATTGGCGAATCATTAGGCCCGCACTTGCGTAGCCACAAAGACAATGATCTAGCAGTTTCAGCAATGCCGCTTCGTGACCTGGTGCATATCCGACAGCCCCATTCTCGGCGATGTCGTAGGCCGTCGTACCTTGGAGCGTGGCGACTGTAACAATCTTATCGCCCAGCAGAGAACGAATGGCACGCAACAATCGGGCAGTATCCGGCGAGTTTGGCTGGAAAGGATCGGGGAAAAGTGCCAGCAATACCTCGTCACGAACCATGCCGCCTTGCATTTGGGTGTCGCGCCGCTGTTCACGATCGTGCGCGAATGTCCGCCGCCGGCTCTTGCTCTCGCGGCGCCGAGCCCTCAGAACTTCACGCTGGTGTAGGTATTCGACTAACTCCTTCTCCGCCCATTCGTGTGCTTCCTGGCGCGAGGCGAAACCTTTCCGCTCTCGTTCGACTGTGGTGCCCCTGGAGGTTCTGCGGCGAACTACGCGCGCACAGAACTGGCCATCGACCACGGTTACCGTAGTGCAGTACTTCATTGCCGTGCGATATAGACTCGTTGTGAATCCAAATGCTATCAGCAACTAGGGAATCGCTGATCAATAGCCGCTGAGCGGAGCGTCAGCGCTTGTTTGAATTTCCGGTCGGCACCGACCAGTCCTCCACCACTAGGCGAGGGATGCGCCGGAACGCCTTGTCATTGGTCACCAGCACCGCGCCAGTCTCCAGCGCGTGCGCGGCAATCAGTAAGTCCAATGCCCCCATCGGCTGCCCTTGGGATTCCAGCGCAGCGCGGGTCTCACCATGGCCAGCCATCACCGAAGGGGTCCAGGGCAACACCTCGACCCGGCGCAGCAGCTCGTCGACTGCGCGCGCGAGGCGCTCTGCGCCGGGGCGTTTGGCGAGCCCGTACATAAGTTCCGCGCCGGTGATGACTGACAGGCACAGCGCCACCATTGGCGCGGCCGTCACGCGCGCCACGACTGCCGGGTGTCCTCGCAGCAGATGGCTCACGATATTGGTGTCGAGCATGTAGCGCGTCATTCGAGACCCGCCAACGGATCCCGGGCTTGTTCGCCCTGCGCGCGGTCTGCTAGGAAGTCTGCCGGCACGGCGCTGCCATTGATAGCAGCCAGGAAGCCGTCCCAACTCTCCGGCCGGCGCGACAGGATCACGTCGCCGGTGGACGGATCACGGCGAATATAGACCTCGCGCTCAGCGAAGCGGAATTCCTGCGGCAGCCGCACCGCCTGGCTGCGACCGGTCGTAAAAATTTTGGCAGTGGTGCTCACGACGTTTCCTTTGGTAGATATCAAAAGATATACCACCATGCGAGAGATATCAAGATATCTACCATTGCCTGCACCTGCGGCGCCATACGAGATGCAAAAAAATGCTCTCCGCAACACCAACATGCCGCTATATGCTTCTTCGAGCATTTTGCCCTGCGGCGTTTGTTAAGACCTGCGTGACGCTGGCGACGCGCCAGCCTAGGCGAGTACGTCCCTCAAATGGCTCCAGGCTGGCGCGTGGGACCGCCCGCTACCGTCATGCAGGGGGTGAACTGCGGACCGGTCAGGATTGCTGCGAGCTCAGGACTCCATACATCGGGCACGCGGCGCCTCGTCAGCATCCGCTGCGTCTTCGGAAATATGCCGATTCTGAAGGCGGCTGTGCATGGCCTAGGCTCAATGCATCCGATCAGCACCCTCCTCCCTTCCCAACCGGCCTGCAGCCAGATCGCCGGTCCATTCGCGTGCCTCCTCACGGCGTTTGCAGCGTGCCGTCGACGAGGCGCGTCTGAGTCCAGGTCGTGACAGTGTTGTCGCAGGGATACTTGGCCGCCTCGACCTCGTCGACCTCCACTCCCAGGCCTGGCTTGTCGTTCGCATAGACATAGCCCCGGCGAAACTCCGGCATGCCCGGGAACACGTCGAGCAGCGCCTCCTTCGGCCCCTTGAGCTCCTGGATCACGAAGTTGGGCGGCTCGGTGCCCGACCATTCCTGCACACCGAAATTACGCGCCGCCAGGTCGATGTGAATGTTAGCCGCGTGCGCCAGTGGTGACATGTCGCCGGGGCCGTGCCAGGCTGTGCGTACGCCGTACTGTTCGGCGAAGAGTTGCAGTTTGCGTCCCGGAGTGATGCCGCCCACCTGACTCAGGTGTACCCGGATGTAGTCAATCAGGCGCTCGGCGATCAGCGAGCGCCATTCAAACGGATGGTTGAACAGCTCTCCCTGCGCCAGCGGCGTGGTGGTTTTGGCGCGCAACTGGCGCAGCCATTCACCTTCTTCCAGCGGAATTGCGTCCTCCAGGAAGAAGAGTGCGTAAGGCTCCAACTCGCATGCGAGGCGGATGGCATCGATGGGGCGCAGACGCTCGTGCACGTCGTGGCACAGTTCAACATCGAGGCCGAGGCGACTGCGCAAGGCATCGAACATCTTGACCGTCTCGCGCATGTACTGTCGGCTGTCCAGATAGATCCCGTCCGGCGCGCCATTCGGCGCCGTCGACGGCGCTGGCCCGAAGTGCCCACCGCCGTAGCCGCCGCTCTGGCAGCGGATATGCGTGATGCCTTGCTCACGGTACTTGAGGATGTTGTCGCAGAGTTCCTCGATGTCCTTACCGTCCGCGTGGCGGTAGATGGGCACGCCCTCGCGGCACTTTCCACCGAACAGCTGGTACAGGGGCATGTTGGCGAGTTTGCCCTTGATATCCCACAACGCCATGTCGATGCCCGAAATGGCATTGTTCTCGATCGGGCCATTGCGCCAATAGGCGTTCTGATGCATGAGCTGCCAGAGTTCCTCAATGGCCTCGGCATCGCGGCCGATGAGCAACGGACGCAAGTATTCCTCGACAAGGCACTTCACCACGAGATGGCGGTACGCGAAGGTGGCACAACCGAGACCATAGAGGCCCGGCTGGTTGGTTTCGACCTTGACGACGACGAGATTGATACCCTCTGGCGCGGTCAAGATGACTTTGACGTCGGTAATCGGCGTGGACATTTGATTCCTTGAGTGGAGTGAATTGAAATTGCTATGCATCAACATTGGAGTGACTGCACATCCAACACCCGCTCTAGCTTTGAAAAAGTACCCGGCCTGGATCCTCGCCAGACCGCGCGGTTCCTCACGTGCGGCGCAGTGAGAGCGACCGTTCACGCGTCGCGCGCAGGTCGGAATGCGCAGGCACGGTGATCATCAGGATGACCGACAGCAGCAGACCGCCCGCCATGAAGATGTACGAAGCCGCGGGGCTGCCGGTCACACCGTTCAGATACCCAACCACCCACGATCCAAGGAACGCGCCCAGCGCGCCGCATGCATTGATGAGCCCGATCGCGCCGCCCAGCACGTTGCTCGGAATCAACTCCGGCACGAGAGCGAAGAATGGGCCATACGGTGCATACATCGTCGCGCCCGCCACGACCAGAAGTGCAAACGAGATCCAGAAATGCGAGCCGCCGATCATGTATGAAGCGACGAGTGCAATGGTTCCGATGAGTAGTAGCGGCCAGACGAACAGTTTGCGATTGCGCGTCTTGTCCGAGAGCCACGACGCAAGCAGCATCAGGATGATCGCGGCGAGATACGGAACGGCGGAGAGCCAGCCAACCGACACGATATCGATCGTCGAAGCGGCCTTGAGAATCGACGGCAGCCACATGATGAAGCCATACACGCCGATGCTCCAAAGCGCATGAATCGCGCAGCACTTCAGCACGATCGACGAACGGAACGCCGCCTTGTAGTCGCGCACTGGAGGGATGTGCGCCTGCTCGGCCTTCAGACGCGCATCGAGTTCAGTCTTTTCGGCGTCGGTCAGCCAGGGCGCATCGGCCGGGCGATCCTTCACCGTGAACCACCAGACCACCGCCCATGCGAGCGCCGGCAACCCTTCCAGGATGAACATCTGGCGCCAGCCAACGCTGCGGATCAGATAGCCCGATACCACCGACATCCACAGCACCGTGACCGGATTGCCGAGAATCAGGAACGTATTGGCGCGCGAGCGTTCGCTGCGCGTGAACCATCGGCTGATGTACATCAGCATCGACGGCATCACGGCCGCTTCCACCACGCCAAGCACGAAACGCAACACCATCAGCATCGGGATGTTGCTGACAATGCCGGTCGCTGCAGCGCACAGTCCCCACAAGATCAGGCTGAAGAAGATGAGCTTCTTCACGCTGTTACGCTGCGCATAGATCGCGCCGGGCACCTGAAACAGACAGTAGCCGAGAAAGAACAGCGAGCCGATCAGCGACGACGTGCCGGACGTGATGCCGAGATCCTTGTCGATCCCGGCTGCTGCTGCGAAACCGTAGTTCGCGCGATCCAGATAAGCAAGGCTGTAGGTGATGAAGATGATGGGCATCAGATACCACCATCTTTGGGTTGCCACGGGTTTGACGCTTTCCATGATGTCTCCTGATCGGTGCGGCGCACAGACGGGTTGCTTCGCGCGAGTGCTTTGTTTTGATGTTCGCCATGCGGACTCGCGTTCAAAGTACAGCCAGCCAGCCTCCGTCGACGTAGATGATCTGGCCGTTCACATAGCTCGATGCGGGCGAGGCTAGGTACACCGCCGTTCCGACGAGCTCCTCCGGTTTTCCCCAGCGTTGCGATGGATTGCTGCTCTTGACCCAGGCGTCGAAAGCAGGGTTTTCGATAAGCGCCTTGTTCATGTCAGTCAGGATATAGCCCGGACCGATTGCATTTGCCTGTATGTCCGACGCCGCCCACTCGGCGCTCATAGCACGGGTCAGCATCTTGATGCCGCCCTTCGCCGCCGTATAGGCACCGACTGTCGCGCGCCCGGCTTCGCTCGTGAGCGAGCCGATATTGATGATCTTGCCGCCCGTGCCGCGCGCGATCATGCGTCGCGCCGCCTGCTTCGCGACAATGAACGCGCTTGTCAGGTTAGTGTCGATCACGCGCTGCCAGTCGCCCAGTTCGAGTTCGACGAGGGGCTTGCGGAACTGGATGCCAGCGTTGTTGACGACAATGTCGATCTGCACGCCGTCCCTGTCCCATTGCGCGAACGCGTCGGTGACAGCCTGTTCGTCGGTCACGTCGAACGCGCGGCCTTGCGCATTGAATCCTTTGCCTTTGAGCCGAGTGACCGCTTCCGCGACCGTATCGGCCCGCGTGCCGTTCAGGACCACGCTGGCGCCTGCGGCCGCCAGTCCCTCGGCGAGCGCGAAGCCGATGCCTCGTGTCGAGCCGGTTACGAGGGCCGTACGGCCGCTCAGATCGAATAACTGTGTCATGTGCTTGTCCTCTCGATGTTCAGGAACGAGGCGCAAGTGCGCCCCTCGAGACCGCTTTCACGGTCGCGATAACGTTGGTATCAGGTCTGCTGGCGAGGCTGCCGGGCGATTCGTTAAACGGGTTGGTCGTTGGCGGTACGGTGCAGGGCGGCGCGGTCCTCGAAATCCTTCTCGGCACGCTTGATGAGCGTCAGCACCGCCTCTTCAGCCGCTGCCGGATCGCCGTTCTCGATGGCAAAGCAAAGTGCTTCATGCATCGGCAGCGAACGAGCCGGACCACCAGCGACTTCGGAGCTGAGTTCGAAGCTTGTGCGCAAGATTGCCGACAACGCGTTCTGCATCTGCTGGACGAACTGGTTGTGGCAGGCGGTGAGGATTGCGCCGTGAAACGCCAGGTCGGCGGCAACGTAGTCGCCGTGGCCGGCAACCGCGCGCTCCATCGCCTTGAAAGCACGCCGCACCGCGACGCGGTCCTCCTCTGTCGCGCGCTTCGCGGCAAGCTTGGCAGCGTTAGGTTCGATGATCAGGCGCAATTCCATCAGATCGTCGATGAGCCCCTGGTCGATGGCGCCCGCTCGCGCGCGCCATGTGATCACGTCCGGATCGAATAATTGCCATTGCGAACGCGGCAGCACGACCGTGCCGTACCGGCGGCGCACTTCGAGCATGCCCTTCGCGGAGAGCGACTTCATCGTCTCGCGGATCGTGATGCGGCTAACTTGCAGCTGCTCAGCGAGAATAGGCTCGGCCGGAAGAATTTCGCCCGGCAGGAATTTGCCCGAACAAATTTGCTCCCCCATCTGATTCAGAACCTGCCTGTGCAACGTCACCATGACACCCTTCCTTACATCATACGTATGATGTAGAAAGATAGGCGCGTGGAAGTCTTGTCGCAATCCGGGTTGACCCGGAGGTCAAAACAGGCGCCCGAACTGTGCGCTGCCGCCGGCATGTGGCCCGCTGGCACAGACATGCATATTGGATCAGAGGGAATGGTCACGACTCTTCATTGCGCGAGATCGGCTCACAAAGATACTCATCAGACACTTCTCGTCGGACGGCTGAAGCGGCGCGCAGTGGCAGCATCACGCCCTGGTCCAGCACCACCTGCTGGCCCTCCCGGCTCAGGATGAAGCGGGCAAATTCCCGCAGCGTCGGCGCCACCGGGCGGTCCGGCGAGCTGGACAGCACGATATAGGCGGCGCGGCCGAGTGGGTAGCGCGCGAGCGCAACATCCTCATAGGTCGCGTCAACTGCGGGGGCGCCAGCGGACTCGGCCAGGGCCACCGTCCTTATACCCGCGATCAGATGCCCCATGCCGGTGAACCCGATCGCGTACGGGTCGGCCGCCACCTGATCGGGCACATCCGCCTCGGCCCCCTTCCCAGGGATGTCGTCACGCCATTGCCCCTGTGTTTCCCCGACACTCAGGATTCGCTCGTGCATGACGATGGCCCGCGCTGAGGCTTCGGCCCCGCGCCATGCGGCGGCCCCTGCCACGCGCACCGGCTTGTCTGCCCACGCGGCCACGCCCAGGTCGCCCCAGGTGCGCACCGTAGTCGTAGAACAGATCCCACAGGTTTGGCAAATGCTGCACCAGCGGGGAGATGATCTCCTTCGGCGCTTTCAGTCCGCTCAACCCGTTGGCCGGGGAGCGGGCCGAGCCAGGGATCGAACAGAAAGATCGCAGCCAGGTAGACAGTGAATCAAGGCGCGTCGTGTATGGCGCCAGCCCCCGTTTCACCGTGCGGGTCAGGCCTCCGCCTCCAATTTCTATTTACACAGATCATCCTTATGACAGGAGCAGCGAGTTGCCTAAACAGAGACCTATGACGCCACGATCCGCTCACCACTGGCGATAAAGCGCGGGTACAACACTCCTTCCTTTAGCGATTTCGCCGACTAGCCTGGCGCGTGGAGCAGACAGCGCCGGAAGCAGGACATCGCAGGCGCGCATCGAGGCCATGCTGGAGCGCATCCGGGTCGCGAATCTCTTTCGAGCGGCTTATCCACAGCCGTCGGCTGCGCCGACGGCGCTCCATCCCTGGTCAGAATTCAATCGGCGCCGATGGTCAGAATCGCCAACAGGTCACTTGCTCGCGGCCTGTACCGCCTGTTCAACGAGGGTCGCAAACAGAGCGTGCAAATGCGTCGTCGGGTGGACATCATCCGCAAACATATAGGTTTGGTCCGCATCGGGTACCGTATAAGTCTTTGGCGAACAGAACAGGGCACTGATCTCGATCTCTTTCGCGAGCAGTTGCAGATTGCACCCGGTACCGGTGTTGCTGATCAGGAAGCCATTCGCCTTGAAATTGGCGAGGACGGTATTGATGAAGGTGAACTGATCGATATTGACCACCAGGTTCTGGATGCCCGCCGCCTGCAGCGCGCTCGTCAAGGCTGAATTGAATGTCAGTGATAGCCCGGTCAGCAATGCCCCGCCGTCAGCGCTGCTAAAGCCAAAGGGCGTAGCGCCGATATTCCCGACGTTCGACACGACCACGTGCTTGGCCCCGCCTTGCAGGATCTGCCCGACGATAGTTGTCAATTGCTGTGCGGCAAGGCTCACCGCCTGCTCCGCTTGCGCTCTTGATTCGCTACCGGCTGCGGTGAGCTGCGCGTGAATCAGGATGTCGCTTCCGCCGCCCTGGACAAGCACAAGCTGGCCAGCGTTGAAGCTCGTGTGTGCGGCGAGGTAGTTCTGTACCTGCTTTGCAATCGGGACGGTAGTCGCGCCAAGCCCATTGGCCTGAAAATGGATGCCATTCGGATCCGTCACACGCGCGCCGCCTTGTGCATAGCCAAGACCCTCCGGATGTGCAGTGAGCGGAAATCCGTAGCCACCGGTAAAAGCGGCTGTCAGCGTGCCACCAAAGAAATTCGCGACATCCTGCGTCCACACCTGGCCGGGGTTGGTAGTGAAGCGCCCCCCGCCTACTACCTGCGCTACCGGTGCGTACGTGCCTACATCAGACACGCTGTCGCCGAACGACACCACTTGGAAGCTCACGCTGGTCGCGGGTGGTGGATTGCTCGCAGGCTTGTTGTCGTTCCCAAAATTGCAGGCAGCGAGCATCGCCACCACTACGCCCAAGATGCCGAAACGTAGCGAGCGGACGACGCTATGAAGTGGCGTGTTCATGGACTGACCTCCATGTGCGAATGAAATCCAGATCGAAATCGGGGACGATCTCGAAAAGCTGCAACACCTGATCCAGCATCTGGTGGTGCAGGCCGGTCCCCGGCTACGATATCGTTTCAAACGCCGCAGGCGCTGCGCTCACGCGGGGGCGAAAGGCTGCTTCAGTTCTGATTGTTGAAAGTTAGCTTAGATTATGGCCACGTGAGTATCAATGAAGCCTTCAGAAAAGAAATTGCACATCCAAGGTGCACACCACTTAATTTCAAAACTGAAACAGTCCCAGAGTGGCCCTCCTATGTCTGGACGCGGGGCGACGTGTATATCCAGTCAGCATTTCTGCGGCAAGGGGGACTTTCATGCCAGCACGCCGTGCTCGCCGACTTGCGAGATTCCGCCAAGCGCGAGGTGAAGCCGGCATCGAGGAACTGCTGGCCGGAGCGGTCGCGGCTGCGGCGCAGATGAGGGCGATCGAGCCAGCCGAGTTCAGGACGGGTCATTGTTGACACGACGATATAAGAGAAGGCCGTTGGTCATCGTATTGTTGTATCGCATCACGTCGTGATGACGTTGTGCTCACAAGTGACTGGGATCCGCAGTTCGCTGCCCAGCGGCCCACGAAGCAGTCATTCGACCGAAATTCCCAACGACGCGCAAGTGCCGTTTCGGCCGATGAGCGGGCACCCGTTCTCTGCTGATGAAGGTCGGCAAAGCGCCGCTGTGCGGTCATTCACGAATCCACCACCTACCTAGAGCCGGCCCGTAAGCGCCCTGCGCGGAGCGCCCTTGCCGAAGGCAAGCGCCACTGCCGGAAGGGCCAGAGCAGCAATGTAGAACAAGAATGTCTCTCCCACGGAGTCAACCGCCACCGCCGCCAGGCCCGTTCCAATCGCCTGGCCGAAGAAAAGCGTCGCCGCAAAGAGTCCGATCGCCGTACCGCGCGCCTCCGGCGACATCTGCGTGGCCTCGGTCTGCAGCGTGTTGTGAAGCGTATAGAAGCCAAATCCGCCAAGAAAGCAGCCGAGCACGCTCCACTCCCAGCGCGAGCCGCTGGCCACGATGGCAAAGCCTGAGCCCAGGAGAACACCCCCCAGGCTTGCAAGGCTCGCACGCGAGAAATGCCGGATCAGTACGCCAGACAGCGCCACATAGGCCAGTCCTCCAACCCCATACATCGTCATTACGGCGCCGGAAGCACTGAGACCGAGCCCGAATTGCCTGTGCAGATAGGCGGGCACGAACGCAAAGCCGGAGAGCGCGAACAAGCCTTCCAGCGCCGTCACCAGGAGAATCCGTCGCGCCCATGGCTGATCCAGGACGGTCCTGACCTGCCCGCCAAAGGAGCGTCGAGGCGGCAAGTCCGGTGCCGCGCCAGATGCCTGCGTACGGATTCGAAAGGCGACAATGCCAAAACCCGCCGCCAGCACCATGAACACGACGCGCCAGTGCAGTGCATCCGCGATCAGTCCCGAGATCCACTGGCCGACGATCAGCCCGCCGACGGTCGCCAAGAGCAGGCGGGCGAGCGCCTGCTGCCGATTCTCGATGGGCACCGTATCGCCTATCCTCGCCATGCTCATCGGAATGATGCCGGCTGCGGCGGCGCCGGAAAGGCCCCGGGCGATAGCAAGAGCGGTCATTGTCGGCGCCAGCGCCGCCAGAACATTTGCCACGGAGCACGCCGCCAGCGCGGCGCAGATGACCCGCAGCTTGCCAAAGTTGTCGCCAAGTGGTCCATAGACGAGTTGCAGGAGGCCATAGGCCAGTACAAAGGCCGATATGGACCACCCCGCGACGCCGACAGGCACCCTGAAGTCCGCCGACAGCGCCGGAAGCAGGACATCGCAGGCGCGCATCGAGGCCATGCTCAGGGCCGCCGCGATCGACAGCGACAGTCTCACTTGGCAGCCCTGGTCACCGAATAGGCGCGCTGCGGCTTCGCAATCATGAAGACGGCACCTGCGGCAGCCAGTGCCGGCACCACCAGCAAGCCGAAGACATCGCCGAAGCCCCAGCCGATGCCAAGCAGCGCCGCGCCGATGAATGATCCGGCAATGCCACCGATCCGTCCGATGCCCTGCATCCAGGCGACGCCAGTAGTACGGGCCTCGGTCGGATAGAGAGTCGCGGCATAAGTGGACATTGACGTCGCCGCGCTCGTGACAAGGGTGCCGCACAGGAAGAGCGAGACGCCAAGGAACGCCGGATGGTCGAGGCTGCGCCCCACGACAGTGACAAGCAGGGCTGCCAGCATGTACGCGACGACGATGATGCGATTGGCATCGAAGCGATCCATCAGCCAGCCTGCCACCAGGTTGCCGAGCAAGCCGCCAAGCGGAAACACGGAGGCCAGCAACGCGCCGTGTTCGACGCTGAGTCCCGCCTCGCGGAACAGCGTCGGCATCCAGTTCGTCATGAGGTAGTAGATCACCAGCCCCATGAAGCACGACAGCCAGAGCAGGAGCGTGCGCCGCCGATACACGTCCGACAGGATGAGCCCCAGCGCCGATGCCTTTTGCCGCGTCCCGACCTGGGCCGTCCGTGCGACGAACGTGCAGCCGTCCAGTCGCTGGTCGGGGGCGATGCGGTGCAGGATCCGTGCAATCTTTTCGCGCGTGCCCGGGCGTACTGCAAGGAATTGGGCGGACTCCGGCAGCAGCACGAGAAGCAGCACGGCCAGCGCCAGTGGCCCGATGCCGCCGGCCGTTAAGACGCTGCGCCAGCCGAAATGCGGAATCAACCACGCAGATGCCGCGCCGCCCGCCACCAGGCCGCTGGAAAATCCACAGTACATTGCGTTGACCGTGAAGGCGCGAAGCCGCTCCGGCGCGTACTCCGACATCATGGTGATGGTCGTGGGCATCGCCGCGCCGAGTCCTAGTCCCGTCAGAAAGCGCAGCGCCGTCAAGGCGGTGATCGACTGCGCGTGTGCCGTGACGAGCGTCCACGCGCCGAAGGCCGTCACTGCCGCGACGAGCACGGTCTTGCGGCCAATGCGATCCGCCACAGGCCCCGCGAAGATCGCGCCGAGGCTGAGACCGGCCAGCGCCGCGCTCATGACGATGCCGAGTTCGCCGCGGGTGATCCCCCACTCCTGGGCAAGCGACGGCGCGATGAAGCCGATCGCCGCGGTGTCGTATCCGTCTGCCGCCACGACGAGGAAGCAGAATATGAGGACCAGCCACTGGCAAGGGGAAAAGCGTTCGGCGTCGATGAATGACTGCACGTCGATCGTGCGGGATGCCTGTTTCATCGGTTGTCTCCTATATGTGGGCAAGCGCTGTTCGCGCTTGCATCCTTTATGGGCCTTAGGCAGCCAGGTATCCGCCATCCACGGGCAGGGTCACCCCTGTTACGTAGGTGGACATCGACGAGGCAAGGAACAGCACCGCCCCCACCAGCTCTTCCGGCTTGCCCACGCGGTTCATGGGAATGCGGGTCATGAAGCGTTCGAGCTTGGCCGGGTCAGAGCGCGTCGAGACGGTCATCGGGGTTTCGATGACGCCCGGCGCGATGGCATTGACGCGCACGCCGTCGCGCGCAAGGTCGGCTGCCAGCGACTGGGTCAGCATCTTCACCGCGCCCTTGGAGGGCGAGTAGCCGAGGGTATTTGCCTGGCCTGAGAAGGACGCAATGGAAGCGACGTTGACGATGGCCCCCCTGGTCTTGCGCAGAGCCGGCAGCCACGCGTGACAGACGTTGAACGTCCCTTCGTGGTTGACCTTCATCACCTGCTGAAGGTTGTGCAGAGCGTAGGGGCTGTCGATGCCCTCGCGGATGAGGATGCCGGCGTTGTTCACCAGCACGTCGATGGGGCCGACTTTGGCCGTGATGTCCTCGGCAACGGCCCGGCATTGCGCGGCGTCAGTCACGTCCAGCGCGCAGGAGCGGGCCGCGTGTCCGCGGGCGTCGATCATCGCCGCGGTCTCGTGGGCATTGGCTTCGTTCATGTCGGTGACGACGACGGTCGCCCCCGCTTCGGCGAGTCCGATGGCGAGGGCCCGGCCATTGCCCTGGCCTGCGCCGGTAATGAAAGCGACCTTCCCGGTCAGTAGTTTGGGAATCATCATGATGGATTCGGAAGGAGATTCGGCAAGGAGAATCAGGTGGGCCGCGACCACCGCAAGGCAGTCGCGGGACGGCAGGATGGGGTCGGCGATCAGTGCATCGCCAGCGGCTCGCGCGCGGGCGCCGCGGTCGCCGCGGTCGCCTTCGGGCGCGAAGCGTGGATGTGATCGGCGATGTGGTTGCCCGCGACATAGCCGAAGGTCAGGCCAGGACCCAGCGTGATACCGGCGCCGCAGTACTCGCCACCCATGATGCTCGCGGCATCGTTGCCAGCGGCGTACAGCCCGGGGATCGGCTCTCCTTGTCCGGAGACGACCTGGGCGTGCTCGTTCGTCCGGATTCCCACGAATGTCCCGAGGTCGCCCGGCACGAGCTTGAGCGCATAGAACGGGCCGGTGACCAGCGGCGCGACGCAAGGGTTGGGCGTATGCAGCGCATCGCCCTGGTAGCGGTTGTAGGCCTTGCTGCCGCGGCCGAACTCGGGGTCGCGCCCGTATCGCGCGGTCTCGTTGTACTGGCGAACGGTAGTCGCGAGCGTCGCCGGATCGACGCCAATCTGCATCGCCAGGTCCTCGATCGTCTTGCCGCGCTTGAGGTAGCCATTGCGCAGGTGGGTGCCCAGCGGCATCGGGAAAGGTTTCACGAAGCCGAGGCCATAGCGCCGGATGGCGGCATGGTCAGCAACCAGCCAGCATGCCGTCTCGGACTTGCCCCTCGAGGCAGCGATCATCGCCTGCACGAGGTCGTGGTAGGAGTTGGCCTCGTTGGCAAAGCGCCGGCCGTCCAGGCTGACAGCGATCACGCCCGGTTTCGCCCGGTCGATGAAATGCGGCATGATGCCCGTCGTGCCGTCCTTGCGCGGCACCAGCGACATGGGCGTCCATGCCGCGGCATTCGACAGGCCCTTGTCGAAAACGCCGCCTACCTCTTCGGCCATGCGCACGCCATCGCCCACATTCGTTTGCGGCGTGGGCGAGTAGTGGCCGTGACCGGCCTTCACGTGCGGGTAGGTGTCCTTGCGGCGCTCGAGGTTGTGTGGGAATCCGCCGCTGGCCAGGACGACACCGTGGCGCGCCTTCACGCTGATCCGCTGCCCGTCACGTTCCAACACGGCGCCCGTGACCCGGTCGCCCTCGTGCAGCAGCCGGACGGCCGGCGACGACAGCCAGACCGGAATCGACAGGTCCGCCGCGGATTTCGCCAGGCGCGCGGCCAGCGCGTTGCCGTTGGTCAGCGTCATCCCCCGTCCGTACCTCATCACCTCGAGGAAATGCTTGGTGAGGCGTTTGGTGACATACCAGGCCGATTCCAGCGACCGCGTGACCCGCATGAAGTGGACGATCTCCTTGCCCGAGCCGATCGTCACGCCGAAGACGGTCAGTTCCGGCAGCACCGGGCCGAGCGTTTTGAGCAGCGGGCCCAGCTCGCGCGCGTCATACGGGCGCGTCACCATCGAGCGGCCGCCTTGCGCGGCGCCGGGCGCCTCCGCGTGGTAGTCCGGGAACGTGAGCGGCATGTCGAACTGGACAGCGGTCTTCGACATGAAGAACGCGATGGCCTTCGGGCCGTTCACCAGGAAGGCACCCACACGCGCTTCGTCGAACGCGGCGCCGGCCTGGTTTCGAATGTAGGTGAGGGCCTGATCCGGCAGCTCGTGGTGGCCGTAGGCCTTGGCCAGATGGGTGTTGGGAACCCATAGCCAGCCACCCGAGCGTGCGGTCGTCCCGCCGTAGTAGCTCGCCTTCTCGGCCACGAGCACCTTCAATCCGCGGCTGGCGGCGGTAATAGCCGCCGACATGCCGGCAACGCCCGATCCAATGATCAGGACGTCACATTTTTCCTCTTGCAGTGTAGACATCGACTTCTCCGTTCAAGTGCGGGCGGCGGCCGATGCGGGCGGCTCCGCCATAAACACTAGATTAGTACTAACGCGCTTGAAGTTATCTACCTGTTAACCCTACGCTTGTTCATTAGATAATGCCTAATGCTATACTGCGCGCACCATCCATCTCATGGCAGGGACATACGTGGATCACACCGAGCCGGCACCCGCACGGGAGCGCCGTGGCATACAGTCGATTGAAGTCGGGGGAGAAATCCTCAAGGTGCTGGCATCCGAGGCCAGGCCGATGGCGCTACGCGATCTCGTGAAGGCGGCCAACATGCCGTCTGGCAAGATTCACCCGTATCTGGTGAGCTTCGGAAAGATTGGCCTGGTCGCCCAGGACCCGGTCACCGGCCACTACCTGCTCGGCCCGATGGCGATCCAATTGGGGCTGACCAGCCTGCAGACGCTGAACCCGATCCGTGAGGCCACGCCATTCGCGGAAGCGCTGTCCGAAGAGACATCGCATGCTGTCGCGCTCGCCGTATGGGGAAACTTGGGCCCGGTCATCGTGCGGCTCATCGATGCGTCCTATCCGATCCACACGAACATCCGTACCGGGACAGTCATGTCACTCGCCAATACGGCGACCGGCAGGGTCTTCTCGGCTTTTCTGCCGCGCCAGTTCACCGACAAGCTGTTGCTCGACGACCGCATCCGGCTCGGCTCCGACATCGCGCACCCGCTCGAAGCGGCCGTGGTGGAAGACATGATCGAGGAAACGCGGACCCGCCACATGTCCCGCAGCATCAACCATCCGACGCCCGGTATCGTCGCCTTCTCGGCGCCTGTCTTCGACTATTCGGGAAATATTGCGCTGGCGGTCACCATCATGGGGCCGACCGGCACGGTGGACACCGAATGGGACGGCCCGGTCGCGCAAGCACTGCGTAGTTGTGCGCAGGCAGTTTCGAAACGCCTGGGCCACCGGGGCGCGTAGCAGCCGTCGTGTGGTGAGCTCGCTCGGCATTGCCATGTGCCGTTGCAGTGAGGGTTGCGTCTTCAACTTGAAGCTCATACGCCACTATTGATGACCATACAAAGAATGTGCACGCCTGCGACCGGGACATGCGCCCGGCCTGCCGGCAATCAAGAAGATCACGGTGCGCTTCTAAAAATCATTGTCGCAACATCGCTCGTCACTGGCCTCGAAATGTTCGATTTCACCGTTTTCGGATTCTTCGCGGTGATGATCGGAGACCAGTTCTTCCCATCGAAAGATCCGCTGACTTCGTTACTGCTGGCAGTCGGCACATTCGGTGTCGGCTTTCTCATGCGTCCTCTTGGCGCGATGACGATCGGCGCTTACGCGGACCGCGTGGGACGCCGCGCAGCGATGACGAGGACAACCTGGATGATGGGGCTCGGGACGGCGGCGATCGGCCTTTGCCCGTCGTTTGCCACGATCGGCGTAAGTGCGCCGATCGTAATCGTCGCCGCTCGATCGCTGCAAGGTTTTGCTCTTGGCGGTGACATCGGCACTGCCGCGACCTTCGTCATGGAAGCGGGGCCTGTGTCACGTCGCGGCTATCTGGTCAGTTGGCAGGTCGCCAGCCAGGGCGCGGCCGCATTGCTCGGCGCATCCCTGGGCGTGCTGCTCAGCCACGCGTTGCCATCGGCCGCTCTTGCTTCGTGGGGCTGGCGCATTCCGTTTCTGGTCGGTCTGCTGATCTTGCCAGTCGGCCTCTACGTTAGGCGTGGACTCCGCGAGAACCCGATCCCCGCCACTACCGGCAGTGGTGCCCGCACGCCCCTCGCCGAACTGTCTCGCGAGCACGGCAAGACGATCCTGCTGGCGATGTTGATGATGATGGGGCAGACCATACCGGTGTACGCCATCGTCTACTACATGCCGAGCTATGTGACTCGAGTGATGCACATGCCTGCCGTCACCGGATATCTGGCATCTGCGTTGTCTGCGCTGTTGATGGTAGCCATTCCGCCGCTTTCCGGCCTCATCACAGACCGTCGGCCTCGCCGCAAGCCACTCGTCCTCGTCACTTCGGGATGCACGGCGCTTCTGGTGTATCCGGTCTTTCTCATGATCACCCATGCGAAAAGCGCACTGCCTATTCTGGTTGGCGTCGGGCTCATCAGTGCACTGGTGGCGCTCGGCGCCGGCGTAGTCGCCCTGCTTGTACTTGAAGCGCTTCCTGCGCGGGTGCGCGCCAGCGGCATCGCGATTTCGCATGCGCTGCATGTTGCCTTGTTTGGCGGCACCGCTCAATTCATCGTGACGGGATTGATCAGATGGACCGGCGATCCAATGTCTGTTGCCTGGTATGTGGCGCCGGCCTGCGCGGTGAGTTTTTGTGCGCTGATGCTGTTCAAGGAACAGCACTTCGAAACCTGAAGCTCGTGGGACCTAGGCACGGGTTCGGCGCGAGAGCCCCCACGGCGCACCGTCCTCGAACTTGGCTTCGATCCATGCTTTGAACGCCATCGTCTTCGCTGGCGTAAACTTTGCGGAGGGCCGCACTAGATAGACGCCTCCCTTTGCATCGAGCTCCCAGTCCGGCAGGACGCGGACAAGTCTACCCGCGACAATGTCTCGACTCATCAGCCAGTCGCCTGCGCCTAGGATACCCACGCCCGCTCGCGCCGCAGCGAGCAGTGTTTCGCTATCGTTGGCGGTCAATGTTCCCTTCGTAACGATGGTCTCCCTACGCTCTCCCTTCGATAGTCGCCATTCCGGGTACGATGCAAGGCCAGTGAAACCGAGGCAATTGTGCGACGCAAGATCGCGAGGATTCTTTGGTGCACCATGTTCATTTATATATACCGGAGAGGCACACAAGATTCGACGATGATCACTCAGTTTCTTTGCGATCAACCTACTGTCAGCCAGTTCCCCCACGCGAATCACGGCATCAAAGCCCTCGGCAACAATGTCGACGAAGCGCTCGCTGTAGTCTGCTTCGATGTTCACCAGCGGATGGGCGGCAAGAAACTCGGGCAACATTGGACCTAGCCAGAGCCGCCCCAGCGACGCAGGAAGCGCCAGGCGAAGGACGCCCCGAATCTCGGCAGCGCCCATCGATGCCTCCTGCTCTGCCTCGGTGATCAACCCCGCAGCCGAACTGAGACGCTCCACGAGACGCGCTCCCGCATCTGTCAATCTCACCTGGCGGGTGGTTCGCTCGATAAGCCGAATGCCAAGCCGTCGTTCCATGGCGGCAAGCCGCTTGGAGACCACAGTCGGATGACGTTGCAGTGTCCTGCCAGCAGCCACGAAAGAACGTTCCGTCGCGACAGCAAGGAGTGCTGCAATTTCGTCGATATGCCGGCTGTCCAATTGACTCATGGTGAGAGGCTCACGGTAAGTGCGCACGACGAGCTGTGGTAGCAGAGCCTGTCTTCAATTTTCCGGCAGAGCGCTGCTCATCTCCGCCCCCGCGGAATCATCACGGGTTAAGGATGATTGCTCCGGCAGACTTGCCTCCTTCGAGGTCAGCATGCGCTCTGGCCACGTCCGTCAGCGCGTATTTTCCCCAGATCCTGGGCTTGATTATGCCGGTCGCTACAGCCGCCAGCACATCATCGGCACGTTGGTGATACTCATTGATGTCCGCGGTGTGCGCGCCCAGTGAGGGACGGGTCAAGAACAAAGATCCCTTCGCGTTGAGCATGCCAACTTCGACCGCGGGCGGTGCGCCCGAAGATGCCCCGAACGATACGAGCAGGCCTCGTGGCCGCAGGCTATCAAGAGACGCTTCGAAAGATGCACCACCGATCGGATCGTAGACGACATCCGCCTTTTTGCCCTTGGTGATTTCAGTGATGTCCGCTGCGAGGGTGCCGGCATTGAAAACCAGAACTGCATCGCAGCCCTGCGCTTCGGCAGGTGCAACGCTCTCGGGCTTCGACACGATGCCGATTACAAACGCGCCAAGATGCTTGGCCCAAGGCACCATGATTTGTCCGACGGCACCAGCCGCGCCATAGAGAATCATGGTCGTACCCGGACCAACCGAATACGTGGACTTGAGAAGATACTGGGCAGTGATACCTTTGAAAAGCACGGCCGCGGCATCGTCTGCGGTCAAACGTTCGGGGAGGTGAATGAGTCTGTTGGCAGGGTAAAGCCGGCTGCTCGCGTACGCTCCGATGGGGCCAGTCGCGTACGCCACCCGCTCACCTACACGGACATTGTCTACGCCTGCCCCGACGGCAGCCACGCGACCCGCCCCTTCAAGACCGAGACCGGATGGCATCGGAACTGGCACTGCGCCATTTCGTTGCGTCACGTCGAGGAAGTTAACGCCAATCGCTTCCTGGTCGAGCCACACTTCGCCCGGCCCAGGTTCGCGCTCGTTCGTCGCTTCGATCTTCATCACGTCAGGACTACCTGTTTGGCTAAAGCGAACGATAGAGACCATGGCTTGCTCCTATGCTGATTCCGCGCGCAGCCATCCTGCACGCCAAGCAGAAATTATCGGTCTCCAATAATTTTCGAACAATACAGCCATTTTGCACGACATTGCTGCATGTCGTGCAGCAATTGGATTGGCCATGCGAGAACGCCATCATGAGCCGGACGGCAGGCCGACGGATGGACGGCCTAGAGCGGGTCCCGGTGTCAGGCCCATGAACGAAACTCTCGTGGTACGTCAATCGACTGGTTTAATGCGCCGAAATGCACCAAGCAGCGCGAGGTCATAGGCAATCTTGAGCAGGCCGCAAGCGACCAGTGGTGCGCCGACCCAACCCATCGCCAACATGCCGCCCGCCAAGGTCGGACCCAGCGCGGAAGCCAGGCTCCTGGGTACCGCGGTCAGGCTGGCGGCAGCCGGGCGCTCGGGCGGCGTCACGACGGCCATCACATAGGCGGTCCTGGTCGGTACGTCCATCTGCGACAGCGCGCTGCGCGCGAGCAAGAGAGCCAGGGTCGCTACCAGGGAAGGGGAAAATGCCGCCCCGATCAGGCAGAGGCTGGACGGAATATGGGTGAACACCATGGTGTTGAGCAAGCCGAACCTGCGAGCCAGCGGCACGGCAACAAGCTGGGAGCCCGCGGAGAGCAACCCCGACAAGAAGAAGAACTGGCCGGCAGCCGCGGGTGAGATACCGAATCGCTGCATCAGCCACAGTGCCAGCAGCGAGTTCACCACCAGCCCGCCGGCAAAGGCGTCCACGCTGAACAGCAGGGCAAGGCGAGTCACGATAATTCGAGACGGTCCAAGCGGCGCTCTTACCGCTGCCATGTGCGGCCGTGGCTCGGGCATGCGTGCATAGAGGAACCAGAGCGCGACACCGGTCAAGGCGTAGAGGACGAACATCGCGCGCATGGCGCTGAGGAACGCTATCCCAAGTTGCGAGGCGAGCCAAGCCGGCAGCGCCGCAGCCAGTGCGCCAACGGCGGCGCAGAGGGCCCCCGTCAGACTGTAGCGGGCAAATAGTGCCGTGCGGGCATCGGAGGTAGCCGAGTCGGCAAGACGAGCCTGCTCCAGTGGCAGGAACACGCTGACGTCTCCGGAGCTCGGGTTGAGCGTACCGACGAAGGCGACGAGCAACAGCGGCCATAGTGAGGAGAGTCCGGCAAATCCGATGCCGGTCGCGGCCATCAACGCAGCCGCCAACACCAGCAGGCGGCGCTGCGGGTAGCGATGACCGAGGATGCCCACCAGTATCGTCGCCAGTGCTGAGCCGATCAGGGTGGCACTGCTGATCAATCCCACTGCCAGTTGCGCGAAACCGAGCGCTAGCAGGTACGCTGGCAGCAGGACAGCAATGAACCCGTCACAGAAGCCGCGTAGCGCGCGGCCGACGAGAAGTGGCAAGGCGCTGGCATCGACGCCTGCAGGCAGTACCAGGCGAGCGAGCCGAGCTTGGCCGGCAGTCACAGCCGGATCCTCAAGCGTTTGCATTGCAGTACGCGATCATTGGTTTCACATCTATTCTCGGTGCTATTTCGTAACGCCGGTTCCAAATGAGAAGGTGTCGAACAAGGTAACGCTGTCCGCCTTGGTCCATACGCCCACCGCGCCGGCGCCGCTGATGTGATCGTCCACCACATCGATGTAGCGCCTGCCGTCCAGCGTGACCTGGATATGGTTCCCAACGAATTCCACGCGCAGCGTGTGCCAGACCCGGGCAGCGACAGGGGCCTCCTGATACTGGATCGTGTGCCTGCGGCCGCCTGTCGTGTGGTACAGCGAGACATTGTTCTCCAGTGCGTTCGCACGCGCGACGTAGTAGTTGTCGCCGTCCTTCCAGCGCCAGACGACACCGCCAGCCTGGTCTTCGCGACCGGAAATGGGCTTGAATTTCGCCTCAACGAAGCCATCGGCGATGGAGACGGCTGGCTTCACACACCAGGGGAAGTCTCCGAAGCCCGATTGCTTGAGCACGTTGGCGCCGGTCTGCGCAGTCGGGTCTGCCTCGACGGTCCATTTCGGCGCGCCGCGGCCAGTGACACCCGCCACCCATCCCGCGGGCAGTGCACCTCGTTTGTCCTGGTTGAACATGATCGTCTCTCCAGTTGCCGGCATGGCTGTCAGCAGCATCCATACCATGAGCAGGATCGGCTTCACGGGGCACCTCCCGGGGCGATGATGTGACTGAAAGTTCGGATAGCTTCGGCAAGTTCGCGAGGAGAGATGGCGGTGGGCATGATCTGGTATCCAGAATTATTTTTGGGCCACGGCGAAGCGCTCGGCTGCCTGGGCCCAATGGATGTTCTGCATGAAGGCATCCACATAAGCCGCAGCTTTTGCGCCGAAGTCCATGTGGTACGAATGCTCATACATGTCAAGCGCCAGGATCGGGGTAGCCCCGGCGAGGGTATGTGTGTGATCGGGCGCCCACTGGTTGACGAGCCGCTTGTCGCGCGGCGAGTAGGTCAGCAGCACCCATCCCGAGCCGCCGCCTAGCGCCTTGCCCATTGCGATGAACTCGGCCTGCCAGCGCGCCACGCTGCCGAAGTCACGAACAAGCGCCAACTCCAGCTCGCCGCCCAAGCTGCCGCCATCACCGAGCCCGTCGAAGTACACCTCGTGCAGGATCATCGAATTGGTGGCGATCAGTTCTTCACGCTTCAGGCCATTGAGCACAAAGACGGGCGCGGTCGCCAGATCCAGCGCGGCAAGTTCCGCCGTGATGGCGTTCGATCGCTTTACCGCGCGGCGCTTTTCCAGTGGGTGCAAGCCCCACCCGGCAACCGCTCCAGCCGGAAGCAACCGGAGCAATCGTGGAGGTAATGAAGGGGTCGAAGCCTTCGGTGATGCGTGTCACGAATTGGTGACAGCGCGAGCGTGCAGGCCGTAACGCGAGTGAACGCTGAGTAAGCCTCGAAAAGGGCGATGCGCAGGCCGACCCGAGTCCGATGTCGGGGAAGGCTGATACGGTTGGGCGAATGAGCAGGCAGGACGCCCAGCCGCTGCGCCGGGGTAGTGGCGACAGCATGCACACAAGGAAAGCGCACGCAACACGGGAAGCCCCTTGGCGTGGTCAGGGATGATCAGGCGTGCATGTTCGTGGTCTTCGAGCAGGCGCACTCGGTTGTTCCTGAGCGCGTACAACGCACCGCCCGGCGATTTTCGACGGGTGCCACGCGCCAAATTGCCCCCGATGGCGAGGGGCGACCGATATGCCCTTCACACAAAATTCCATACCGGCCCATGTCGGCGGACTTCCGCCTCCCTCACGGATGATGCATCCCTGCGCCATGAGAGTCTCGGTAAGGGCCGGCGCGGAAGCCACCCGGAGGTACGGCACGAAAGCCGCGTCCGCGCCCGTCCCCCCGGAATCCGCTCATGCCGCCACAGCGGACAAAGACACCATGCATCGGATGCACACAAGGAAACTGGTCGACGAAGACTGTGCCAAGCCCGAACCCCGCCAACTCTGCGTTCCAGGGCTCGGCGTAATAGGCCGACTGGGGGTAGAAATCGGCCACTCCGCCCACACTGTCCATGAACTGCCAACTACCGTCCGGCTGCCTGCATGCTATGCCGATCACCTGCTGTGGCACGTTGTCGATCACAGCCTGCACAGCCACCTGGTCGCATGGCATTCCAGTGGCCCAAGTCCGGCTGGCCATGGTCTGCGCGGCCACGCTCGCGCCCAGGCCTAGGCTGGCGCATATCGCCGCCACCTTTCCCATTGCCCTGACCATGATGTCAGCCTCCCGCTATCGCCCGGCGCCTGCATCCCACTGCACATCTGTTCGCCATCGGGACTGCATGTCCCGGCGCAGCCCCGCATCATGCAAATACTCTAGGACGCCGTCCTTTTCCCTGCCAGAGATTCGGCGCCGATGAAGAGATGATCACCGCCCTCGGCTCGGATGACCGCTCGTCGCCTCTTACCGGCCGTTCGGCGGGCAGAGGCCGGATGACCGTTCCTCGGCCATAGCCGCCGGCGGGCAGTTGGCTTTGGGTCCATCGGGAGTGTCCGCTTTGAAGAACGCCGAACCCCTCTGACCCAAAACTGCCACTCGCCCCACTGACGCTTCGATGGCAGTTATCTGGCCGCAACGGCCATTCGTTTTGACACGTCGGCCATAGCCGGGAACAGGTGTCGTACTTCGGCGACGACGGGCTGCTGCGTCGCCACGACTACACCGTGGATGTGATGGGCGGAACACCCGGTGCCAACTATGCATCCGACTATCGAAAATGTCGGCGGCATCCTTGTCCCGATGTCGCGGCGGGTCTTTGCATACGACGATGCGGGTCAAACGATTAGCGACCCGCTCCTGGTGTCAATCGATTTTCAAGCGATCGACTGGCACTTCGACTGATGCAGCCGGAACGGCCGACAGGCTGCGGCCTGTGTTCCCGACGATATCTGCTGGAGCTCCGGATATCCGCTTTAGAACCCATTTCAAAAAACCGGGCCTGAGCGCTTAGCGTGGCAGCCATTCAATGCTTGCGGACTTGCCCATGAGGAAATCGGCGTTTGCGTCGGCAACTCGCCGGAGGTAGTCCCACAACGCCTTGATTCGTGCGAGCTCTCTTCGTTCCTGCGGTGCGACGAGCCAAAAGGTTCTAGTGATGTCAACTTCGGCAGGAAGGATGGGAACGAGCCCTTCGGTAACGGACCCTAGGAAACACGGCAAGACGGCCACGCCGAGCCCGGAGCGGACGGCCTGGAGTTGAGCAATAACGCTAGTGCTACGCATGAACGGCTTTGCCGCGGGCAGCCACTTGCGCAGGCTGAACTGCTGCTCTGCGAAGACCAGATCGTCAACGTAGTCGATCCATCGATGTCCGGGAAGATCTGCCAGGCCACAGATCGGCAGGTGGCGGCGTAGATACTCCTCTGTGGCATACGGAAGCAGGCGGTACTGAGCAAGCTTGCTGGTGACAAAGGTGTCAGTGGTAGGCCGATCGACGGTAACGGAAGCATCGGCTTCGCGCTTGGACAAATTTACGTTCCTCGGCATCGGGAGCAAGTCGACAGTGATCCCGGGATGACGTGTGCAGAAGTGCGCCAGATGCGGCGCCAGAAAATAGCTGCCGAACCCCTCCGTGGCACCCAACCTGATCTCGCCAGTCAGCGCCAGGGTATCGCCAAAGACTTCGGATTCGACGGTCGCGAGTGTGCTCTCCAGCTTCTCGACATGCTCCAGCAGGCGGTGACCCGCGCTCGTGAGGCGATGGCCTTGCGAGCTCCGGTCAAACAGTTTCGATCCGATGTCTTCTTCCAGCCGCTGCAGTCGACGTGAAATGGTGGACTGATTCATGTCGAGTGCATGCGCCGCCTCCAGGGCGGATTGTGCCCGCGCCACACCGAGAAATACCCGCAAGTTGTCCCAATTGAACTGATTCAAGGCGCCCCCCCAATATGCAAAAACGCATAGCTACATTGCGAATTTTGCCATACAGAATGCATAAATGGCGATGTAGCATCGGCCCTACGGTGTCACTAGCAAAGCCGCTATCTGGCGGCAACAGGGTGTGCGCTCGAAGTCGCAGAGTAGCAAGCACCCGAGGTGCATTGAACGATACAAACGATACAAACCATTCAAGTCGGGCTCATGGCTCACGGAGGCATACAAATCATGGCAGAACACATCGGGCACTTTATTGCGGGGAAGCACGAGACCGGCAGTGGCGATCAGACTGGCCCGGTCTTCAACCCCTCGACGGGGGCGGAGATCGCGCGCTGCGCCTATGCGGACCGAGCCACGCTTGATCGCGCGGTCACGGCGGCCACCGAGGCAGGCCGGCGCTGGGGCCGGGCCTCGCATGCGACGCGCCAGGCCGTCATCTTCAAGCTTCGCGAGTTGATGATCGCCAACATCGACCTGCTCGCCGAGACCATCGGTCGCGAGCACGGCAAGACCATCGCCGACGCAAAGGGAGAGATCGGTCGCGCGATCGAGGCCATCGAGTTCGCGACCAATGCACCGCACCTGACTAAAGGAGAGTACGCCACCAATGTCGGCGGCGACATCGACGTGTTCTCGATGCGCGTGCCAATCGGCGTGGTCGGCTGCATAACGCCATTCAACTTCCCCATCATGGTACCTGCCGTGATGACTGCGATGGCCGTGGCGGTTGGCAATGGCGTGGTCTGGAAACCATCGGAGAAGGTGCCCAGCGCTGCGCTAGAGTTTGCGCGCCTGTGGCAGGAAGCGGGGTTGCCCGATGGCGTTTTCAACGTGGTCCAGGGCGACAAGGAGGTGGTCGACGGGATGCTCGAACATCCCGGGATTGCAGGCGTCAGCTTCGTGGGTTCTACGGCCGTGGGCGAGTATATCTATCAGAAGGGCACCTCGCATAACAAGCGCGTGGCCGCCTTTGCCGGCGGCAAGAATCACATGGTGGTGATGCCCGACGCTGATCTTGAGGCCGCGGCCAATGCGTTCGTCTCCGCCGGCTATGGCTCGGCGAGCCAGCGCTGCATGGCCGTGTCGTTGCTGCTTCCCGTCGGGACAGGAACTGCGGAGCGTCTGCGCGAACTCGTCGTGCCAAAGATCCAGGTGCTCAAGGTGGGCGCCTATGACGATCCCGCCGCCGATTTCGGGGCTGTGATTTCGGCGCAGTCTAAGCTGGCGGTGGAGCGGGCCATTGGCGATTGCGTGGACGCGGGAGGAGAGCTCGTCATAGACGGGCGCGAACTGAGCGTACCGGGCCTTGCAGGCGGCTACTACCTCGGCCCCACCCTGATCGACCACGTAACGTGGGACATGGAGTTCTACAAGGAAGAGGTATTCGGACCGGCGCGCGGCATCACGCGCGCGGCAACACTCGACGAAGCCATCGCCATCACCAACCGGCACGCCTACGGGAACGGCTCAGTCATCTTCACCCGCGACGGAAAGTCGGCGCATCGCTTCACGAACGAAATCGAGTCCGGCATGGTCGGGGTTAACGTTCCGGTGCCGCTCCCCGTGGGCTACTTCAACTTCGGCGGCCTGCGCCGCTCGAAGTTCGGTGAATCCCATCTCTATGGGCCAGACGCCGCGCGTTTCTACACCAAGCTCAAGACTGTATCGCAGCGATGGCCCGAGCCCGACCAGAAGGCGTCGCCCGTATCACTTGCCTTCAGCGGCAGCGCCTGAGGCTCCTTGCTTATCCCGCCATCCATTGGCGGATGCCGCGCTCCTGCGGTGACCCCCTGCTGAATTGCAGTAGGGCAATTCCAAAATCCTTGGAGAATTCACATGCACCTGATTGCCTATCGCCCCTCCAATGCCGGCGTCGAACTCGAGGCCAACATCGGTGTCCTGGCCGATGGCCTCATTGCCCCCTTGACGTCCTTGGACAGCTTCTACAAGGACACGGATCGCTGGCTGACGCAGGCACGGACACTTCGCAAGGGCTCTCTGCCATTGACTGACGTCACCTTGGCGGTACCCGTTCCGCCCAGCGCGAAGATCATCTGTGTGGCAATCAACTATGTTGAGCATGGTAAGGAGGGCGGGCTGCCGACACCGCCTTTCCCAAATCTGTTTGCGCGCTGGGCTTCGACGCTGGTGACGTCGGGCACCGCTGTACCAGTGCCATCGACAGAGCCGGACGGCGTCGATTGGGAGGTCGAACTGGCGGCGATCATTGGGAAACCGCTGCTTGAAGCGGATGAGGAGCAAGCGCTAGACGGGGTACTGGGCTACACGGTCTTCAATGATCTGAGCGGACGGGCCTCCCAGCTTCAGAGCATGACGCTCAGCACGGGCCAGTGGGGTCTTGGCAAGAATCTCGACAGCAGCGGCCCCGTCGGTTCGATCATCGCTACCGCGGACTCGGTGGATCTCTCGAACACGCGGTTGACAACCAGAGTGGACGGCGAGGTCATGCAGGACGGCACTACGGCGGACATGGTGTTTTCTGTCTCCCAGATCATCGAATTCATCACGCGGACAATCAGCTTGCAGCCCGGAGACCTGATCGCCACCGGTACGCCGGCGGGTGTCGGATTTGGCCGGAATCCGCGCATCTACGCCAAACCCGGATCGGTCGTCGAGGTGGCTGCGCAGGGTATCGTAGCGGTGACAACTCCCATCGTTGCAAGGAACTAGCGAACACAGCCAAGGCAGCAAGCTGGCAACTGGGAACAACATCCCGGCCGCGGGCTTGCCGAGTTCGACAGAGGCATCTGCCATACGCAGATAGCTGTTCCCCTGGCTTGTTGACTGACCGGGGACAGCCCGCAAATGCCCGAACGAGATTGTCCCGATTTCCAGCCCGCCGTGGCCAAAGCAAAAACATCCGGAAGGAGACGTTGTGATCAAGATTCGTGGTGGAAAGTATGTGGTCTATGGGGTTAGCGACCTCGCTAAGACCCGGAGTTTCATGGTTGACTTTGGCCTTGTTCCCGTGGATTGGTCTGGGAGCGCCTCCTATTTCAGAGGGGCTTTATCCAGTCCTTATCTTTATGTGGCGGAACAGTCCGCCGAGCCGTCGCTCAAGGCGATCGGCCTCGAAGTGGACAGTGTGGCCGATCTAACGCATGCGATGCGTTTCGAGGGGGCGTCGCGAATTCGTGAACTTGACCGTCCCGGTGGTGGCCTGTGTGTTGACGTCGAATTGCCGGGCGGGGTAAGGCTCGAATTGGTTCACGGCATCGAGGACGTCGCTGAGTTGCCGGTGCATCCGCCGTCTGTGCTTAATGAGGGCATCCGGAAGACACGCTTCAACGTACCACAACGGCCCCGTCGCGGACCGTGCCAGGTGCTTCGATTGGGGCATATCGCCTTGGGCGTACCTGATCCCGTGGCTGCAAGGGACTGGGCTGTTCGCAACCTGGGCATGATTGTTTCAGATTCGATGCTGCAACCCGGCTCCGCATACGAATACCTCGGATTCTTCATGCGTTGTGATCAGGGCGCGACGCCTACCGATCACCACACGCTTCTGATCGCAAAAGCGGAAGCTACGAACGTCCATCATGTCTCCTTCGAGGTACAGGATTTCGATGCGGTTCATATGGGTCATGAGTGGTTGAAGGCGAAGAGCTACAAGGCCCACTGGGGCGTCGGTCGCCATGTCCTTGGCAGCCAGGTATTCGATTACTGGTGGGATCCGGATGGGTTCCGCGTCGAGCATTACGCCGACGGTGACCTCTACGACAACACAGTTCCGGCAACGACAGTCGAGGGAACGGAAGATCAGTTGTGGATATGGGGCCCGGAAGTGCCTCGCGCGTTCTTCCAGCAGACCCGGGAGGCTTAGGCTGCGGCATCACCAAGGCCGGCACTTCGTGGTTAGCTGTCAATCACGGCGCAGGCTGCGTAGAGCCGACAAGGGAAAATTGAACGGCCAGAACCAGGTTGACAAGGCCGCAACCGCGCAGTTTGCTGTCCAGGGCAAGATCGACGATCGCCAGTTCGCAAGTATCCATTGCGAGCTGTAGACGTATTCGGATTGCCCGGACATCTTTAAGCCGCAGCGATAGCCCCGAGTTCGGGCAGTCCGATCAATGGCCGTCTCCATAGAGTCCGTCCCCCTGCCGTCACCATGATCTGCGGCTCACAAGGCGATTCCGCGGTCATCGCTTCGATGAACGGGTCGCGCATTCCGGTCCATTCTGCGGCCGGCGCGAGCTCGTCCCATTCGCTCCCAACGTAAAGGAAGCGCGGGGTTGCCGGGATCGCGTCGGACGGCCCGTTAGCCGATCCGGTCAACCAAAATTCGGTCACTTGTAATATTTTTCGCGTGCTCTAGTATGAAGGCATCCACCTGCCCATTGTGGTTATCGTGAAGCCCCCCCGCCAAGCCGAAGCCCCCAAAAGCCAAAGGACACGCCGCAAGATTGTCAGGGCGGCGGCAGCTGCCTATCGTGAGCGTGGCATCGATGGGGTCGGGGTGCGCGACATCATGATGCGCGCCGGCCTGACGCAAGGTGGGTTCTACTTCCACTTTGCCGACAAGGCCGCCCTGTTCCGGGAGGCCAGTGTGGAAGGATTCGAGAGGAGCGTCGAGTGGCTGCTAGACCATCCGGGCACCTCTCCTTCCGAGAGGCAACTAGCGGCCTTCATTGACGCCTACCTCAGCGCCCGCCATCGCGATCATCCGGAGTCGGGTTGCATGATGGCAGCCCTGGCGGGCGACGTCGCGCGCAGTGACCGGAAGTTGCGCAAGGAGTTCACCGCCGGCGCCCTCGCCATGCTCGACCGTATTGCGCCCCACCTTGCAGGCGAGAACCCGGTTGAGCGACGGCAGAAGGCGGGGCTGATGCTCGCGTCGATGGCCGGCGTGCTGATGGTTTCGCGCGTCCTTGCCGATCGCGCCATGAGCGACATGCTGCTCGCGAAGGCCCGCGAGTTCTACCGCGCGAATTTCTGCCAGGCCTGACCCAGGGAACATCAATTTTCGCGGTGCCAGATTATTACATTGGTCATATTGTAGGAGGATGAAGCGTCGTGAAATATGTCGCCATTCAGATGCTGTTCGGAGACCGCGCCAAGTTGTTCGGCCTGATCTTTTCGCTCGCCTTCGCCTCGTTCCTCCTGATGAACCAGACTTCGATCTTCGCCGGCATCATGTCGCGCACCGGCAGCCAGATCCTGGACGTCATAGACGCACCGGTCTGGGTGATGGACCCGAAGACACCCTACGCCGACGAGATTGCGCCGATGACCGACAACCAGCTGTTCCGTGTACGCGGCGTCGACGCCGTGAGCTGGGCGGTGCCGCTTTACAAAGGTTCTGGGCGAGCCAAGGCCGTCGACGGCACTTTCCGGCAGTGCGTGCTGATGGGTGTGGACGACGCCACCCTGACCGGGGCCGTGCGCAAGATCGTGCTCGGCTCAATGGAAGCACTGCGCCAGCCAGACACCATTGTGCTGGACAAGGCAGGCTATGGCTTCTTCTTTCCCGGGCAGCCGCTGCAGCTCGGGCGCACGCTTGAGATGAATGACCATCGCGTTGTAATAGGCGCAATTTCGGACGCAGGGGCGCCCTTCACCACATTTCCGGTCATTTACGCGCGCTACAGCCTGGCCATTCAGTTGATCGGACACGAAAGCCGACAACTGTCCGTGGTGTTGGCCGCACCCAAGCCGGGCGTCACGCCCGATCAGCTAGCCAAGCGCATCAGCCAGGCAACGGGCCTGCGGGCGATGACACAAGACGGCTTCTTCTGGCAGACGATGCGCTACTACCTGAAGAACACCGGCATCCCGGTCAACTTCGGCATCACGATTGGCATCGCGTTAATCGTGGGCACGGTCGTCGCTGGCCAGACGTTCTACATCTTCACTATTGAAAACTTGCGCCAGTTCGGGGCGCTCAAGGCCATCGGCGTTTCCAATCGGCGCCTGGTCGGACTGATCGTATTGCAGGCGCTGATTGTGGCGGCCATAGGGTACGCACTGGGGCTTGGCCTGGTCGCGGGGTTTTTCGAAGTGACACTGCACCAGATCGCGACGCGCGGAATCATCCTCATGTGGCAGAGCGCAGTAGGCGTCGGCGTGATCATTTTTGCGGTCGTCATCCTGGCTAGCCTGCTCAGCATCCGCAAAGTGCTGCAGCTCGAGCCTGCCATCGTGTTCAGGTAAGCCATGAGCACAGAATACGCGGTGCGTTGTCGCACGGTTGAGAAAGTGTTTGGCGCCGGGGATACCGCGGTGCGGGCCCTGCGCGGCGTGGACTGGGATGTGCCGCTTGGCGAGATCAGCATGCTGGTGGGACAGAGCGGCTGCGGCAAGACTACGCTGCTGTCGGTCATCACCGGACTGCTGGAGGCCAGCGGCGGTACCGTGGAGATTCTGGGTCAAGCGCTGCATGACCTGCGCGGCGAACGTGCCAACCGCTTCCGGCTGCAGAACATTGGCTTCATTTTCCAGCAGTTCAACCTGCTGCCGGCGCTGACGGCCGCCGAAAATGCGGCTGTACCCCTGTTGGCCGCCAACATGCCGCGCCGTGCCGCCACCGAGCGCGGACGCGAGTTGCTGCAAAAGCTTGGGCTTGGCCTACGCGCGGACGCACGGCCGGTGGAGCTGTCGGGCGGCCAGCAGCAGCGGGTCGCCATCGCACGGGCCTTGATCAACCAGCCGCGCCTGATCGTGTGCGACGAACCGACCGCGAACCTGGACGCCGAATCCGGCCATGCCGTCATGGAGCTCTTCCGCGCTGTGGCCGTCTCGCCCGATCGAGCCGTGGTGATCGTCACTCACGACAACCGGATTTTCGAGTTTGCCCACTCGATCACCTACATGGAGGACGGTCACATCGTGCGCCGCGCCAATGGCAACGGCTTCGCCGACACCCTGCCGGCGCCGGTGCCCGACCCAGCGCATCGGACGTCCTGAGGGTACCTGCCATGTCCGTACGTAAACCGAGCCTTAAGCTTCTCCTCTCCGGGATTGCAGTAGTGTCGTTCATCGGCGGCACGTTCCTGGTGGCAAAGAACACGCACACCGAGCAGCACGAGGCGCCGCCTGTCGCACCACCCGCGAGCGGCTTCGCCCGCTCCATCGGCGCCGTCGGTCTGGTCGAGCCGAAGTCGGAGGATATCGGAGTGGCGCCGGTCGTGCCCGGACTGGTGACCGCGGTGCGGGTCAAGGCACAACAGCAAGTGCGCGCCGGCGACGTACTTTGGGAGCAGGACAGCCGCGAACTCACGGCACAACTCCCGGTCCGTGAGGCCGACGTGTCAGCCGCCCGCGCCTCGATGGCGGTCGGCGAGGCTGCGCTGGCGGACGCCCAGGTGCAGTTGACGATGATCGAACAGGTCACCGACCGCCGCGCCATCCGCGACGAAGACCTGCAGCGGCGCCGCATTGCGGTCAACACCGCCAAGGCGCAGCTGGCGACATATCGGGCCTCGCTGGCACGTGCCGTGGCGGCACTGCAGGAGACCCGGACCAACCTGTCCCGGCTCGTTGTGGTCGCACCGATCGACGGCCAGATCCTCAAGGTTGATGTCCGTCCCGGAGAATACGCCACGGTTCCGGCGAAGTCACCGCTAGTGGTGATGGGCGATACGTCGGCCATGCACGTACGCGTGGATGTGTCCGAAGAAGACGCGCCACGCCTTGTACCCGAGCGCAAGGCCTACGCCTCGCCGCGTGGCGACACCAGCCGCCGTATACCGCTGGAGTTCGTGCGGGTGGAGCCACGGCTGATCCCCAAACGCAACCTGTCTGGCGATACCGCGGAACGCGTCGACACGCGCGTGCTGCAGGTGATCTACCGCATGGCCGGAAGTGAACAGGTCTACGATGGCGAACTGATGGACGTGTTCATCGAGGCGCCGGCGCTGGCCGTTTCGTCGACCAATGCCAGGCTGTCCACATCAGTCGCCGCAAACCCCGCGGACAATCGACAAGCGAGCGCGCCATGACCGGCCTCAGGCCTATCGCCCTCCTGGTTGCGCTCGCGATGCTGGGCGGCTGCGTCAGCCTGCCGCGCAACGAGACCGTTGCCGCAGCGGCATCGAATTTGCCGTCCGCGTGGCGCGCATCGAACGGCGGCATCGACGAAACTGCTGAACTGGCGCAATGGTGGAATGGTTTTGCTGATGCTCAGTTGCGCGGGCTCATCGACAAGGCGCTGGCGCGCAACTACGACCTGAAAGCGGCGGTCGAGCGCACTCGCCAGGCGCGCGCGCAGAGCGCCGTGGCACGCAGCAGCCTGTTTCCGGAACTCAACCTCAATGCGAGCGCGACCCGGCAGCGGTCACACGTGCCGCCCCCGGTCGACCTCGCCAGCGATGCTGGGATTGGCGTGAGCGGCAGCTGGGTCATCGACATTTTTGGCGGCAACCAACTTGCAGCACTGGCCGCGGCCGCGCAGGCACAGGCGACGGACGAGGCGCGCCGGGATTTCGAAGTGGCGCTGACTGCCAGCGTCGCCACTGCCTATATGCAACTGCGGGGACTCCAGCGCCAGCGCGCGATTGTGGAGGAGAACATTGCCGTGCGGGCCGATACGGTCCATCTGACGCAAGTGCGGTACCAGGCCGGATTGGCCACGGACCTGGACGTGGCTCGTGCGCAAACGCAGTTGCAGCGGGCCCAAGCTTCAGTACCCGACGTTCAGCGGCGGATCGACAATGAATTGGGAACCTTGGCCGTGCTCACCGGCGACCCGCCCGAATCGATCGACCGGGCGCTGTTGTCGGCCGCGCCGATCCCGCCAGCACCGCCGTCGTTGCCTCGGCAGGCGCCGGCGGAGTTGCTCGAGAGGCGCCCCGATCTGCGCCAGGCCGCACGCCGCATCGACGTGGCCGTGGCCAACCTCGGTGTGGCGAAAACAGACTTGCTGCCGAAGTTCACGCTATCTTTCGGCGACGCGATTGATCGCCTGGCCTACCGCGGCATGCCGGCCGTGACTGACAATCTGTTTACCCTCGGGCTGGGCATATTCTGGCCTCTGTTCAATGCCGGCCGCATTCACGCCAACATCGACGCCCAAGATGCAGCGCTGCAGCAGGTGGGATACGCATTTGACCAGACCTTGCTCAATGCGCTGCAGGATGTCGAGGTAGCGTACACCGATGTGCGCGCGCAGCGGGAGCGCGGCGCGCGCCTAAGCCTGGCGGTTGATTCGGCGCAGCGCTCGTCGACTCTGGCGCAGGAGCTGTACAACGCCGGCGAGGCTGATTTCCTCTCGGTGCTCGACGCCCACACCCAGGTCCTGGACACACAAAGTGAGCTGGTGCAGGCCCAGACCGATGCCGCAGTAAGCGCGGTTTCGCTCTACCGGGCGCTCGGCGGTAGCTGGCAGGACACCCCCTGAAATGCAAAACGAGGCTCTGGTGACTCTGGTGACAATAGAGAGAGCGAAGCAAGCGTAGGCGCGTTTGGTTCAGATTACGCGCGTGCGACGCGGCAACAGATCAGGAGGATCTGCCGTTTGCCGCCTGACCAACCCTGCAGTCGCCGTTGCGCCGATCTTGCAACGGTCCCCTGCGTCAATGGCTTTGAAGATTTGCCAGAACGCTCAGGGGGCTTGCGGTGCCGGCGGCGGGGAGTAGGGCTTGTAGTTGGCAGGTGGCGTCGCGGGCGGCGCCGCAAGCATCTGGCCGTAGACCGGGACCCGGTGTCCGCTGGCGTACATGCACTGAATGTAGGCAGCGTCGTATTGGTCCTGCCCACCGTATCCTGAGCCGCTTGCATTGCTGGCACCGACCGCCGAACTGCTCACCGCCGCCGTGCTGGAGGCTTGATGCGAGCTCACGCCGCCGACCTGGCCCAGCGCGAACTGGCGGCAGTTGTGGTCATCACCGAGAAACTGGTCGAGCGTCTTGTTACTGCCCGGGAGCACCATCACGCTGGGGCCCGACGGTATTGCCGTACAGGCGCCCACAACGAGCGCGGCCGCCATCAGGAGGGGAACGGAACGCGGCTTCATTGACGCCTCGGCATTACGGCGACGGCTGGGCCGGCACCGTTTGCCAGCCGCCCGGACAGTTCTTGATGTACGGGTAATAGCCACTGGGCTGCTCGCAGCGGTACCACCACGCGTTCGCCGACGCACCGTCCGACCCATCGCCTTGCTCGATGTATTGCGCCGCGGGCGCGTAGTAACCGGGGTAGGCATTGGGGTATGGCCAGCGGTCGTATGGATATCCCCACCAGCCCGGCCAGCCGCCGCCTACCACGAAGGCCACGTGCCCGTGCCCGTGGCGAAAACCGTCATGGCGAAAACCGTCATGGTGGAAGCCATCGTGACCGTGAAAGCCGCCGCCGTGAAAGCCGCCGCCGTGCATGCCGCCGCCGTGCATGCCACCGCCGCCACCGCCGCCACCACGACCGCCGCCGCGACCGCCGGCCAGCGTCGGACCGCCGGCGGCCATCGCCACCCCTGCCACTAATGCCAGGGCGATCTTGCAAAGCCTGCGCCCGTTCATGATGTGTCCCCTGCTTTGCTGCCCGACGGCCGGGTCACTCGGGACCCGCGCCGGACCGTCCCCTCTGTATCGTTTAGTTTGCTTAGATACCCCGTGCACGTATCTCCGCTTATATTGAATACCAAATTGACGCATCCGGCGCCGGCCATGGAGCCCCGGAATATGTGGCGTCGTCACTGCTATTACCGGCACGACACCCGGCCGCGCCTGGCCTGAGGGGGCGCCGCGCCGCGTTATCGTGTAAACGGCTGACGGGTCGGATTTATTCCATCAATCTGCCCCCCCCCGACTTCCTATCATGCTTTCATGAAATATCATCGGATGAAGAAGTATCTCGAACGATCCTTCCGGAACGCTTGTTTCCGGCCGTGATGCCGCTCCAATCCGGTCGACAACTGAGCCTCAAAGGCAATCGAGCTTGGTTCGCCGTGGAGACCCGGCGCATATTCAGCGGCTTACGACTATCCTCGCCCCGCTCAGCTTGATCTGGTGACGGCTGGCTCAATTGGACGACAACCCGCACCGTTGCTTCTTTAGCGACGATTCGTTCGATCATTTTTTGGACCGATGTCCCCGATACAACCGACCCGGATTCAGCCGCGTTTTTTCGACGATCGCGATGCAAGGGTGTCTGCAAGTACCGCTTCGATCGTCGTGGCGGCAAGCGTCTTTCGAACGCCATCGTCGATCGACTCATAGACGTGGCTCAGCGTCGATCCGATGCCACGCCCGATGGGGCACGCCTGGCTGGGCTTCGAAGGGTGCAGCGCAAAGTGCGCACCCTCTTCAAGTGCATCAAAGACGTCGAGCAGGCTGATGGCGTCCGCACTCCTGGTCAGACGCCATCCCGCGTTGACGCCGCGATAACTTTCGACAAGGCCGCCTTTTGCAAGCAACCCGAGCGTACGACGAATCACCACCGGATTGGTGTTGACGCTCGCAGCGATCCTGTCGGACGTGACTGGGTCAGGATTTTCCCGCGTGACGAGCGCCATCCACGCAAGGATGTGGGTCGCCACGGTCAAGCGGCTGTTGGCGCTCATGGAAAGCCTCTAATAGTCAGTTTAGTTGTAACCATATTCATTACAGTATGGGTTGTCAACCTGACGGGCTTGATGAATCCGGTGACCTCACGCGTTCGCAGCCTCGCAAGACGGGCGATTTCAGGCTACACGCCTGGGTCCTGTTGACGTGCCAAACCCGCTCCGCTCATACCCTTCTCGTCTCGTCGACGTCGAGCGTTCATGACGAGAGACTTGTGCTGATGGCCCGGATGATTTATGTTGTAACCACAATGGTTACATCGTAGGTGCTATGGCGATACACGTAAGCTTTACGACGCTCCATAGTCAGCGGAAACGGTGCAGCCGTTCCTTTCATCTTCAATACCGAAACGAGAAGCCTGCAGATGTCCACACTCTTCGATCCTATCCAGATCGGCGCGCTGAAGTTGCCGAACCGCATTGTCATGGCACCGCTCACGCGCATGCGCGCGTTCGCTGAGCGCAGTCCGGGCCCTCTCAACGCGCGGCACTATGTGCTGCGTGCGAGCGCAGGACTCGTCATTACCGAAGCCACTTCGGTCACGCCTCAGGGCGTTGGCTATCCCAACACGCCGGGCATCTGGACCGAGAAGCAGATTGCCGGCTGGAAAGAGGTGACTTCCGCGGTACACGACGCGGGCGGCCTGATCGTCTCCCAGTTGTGGCACGTCGGCCGAGTTTCCGATCCGGTCTACCATGACGGCCAGCTTCCGGTCGCCCCCAGCGCCATTGCGCCGGCAGGCCATGTCACGCGTGTGCGGCCTCAGCGCCCCTACACCGTACCGCGTGCGCTGGAGACCGAAGAGCTTCCAGGCATCGTCGAGGATTTCCGGGTCGGCGCCGCAAACGCAAAACGCGCTGGTTTTGATGGCGTCGAGCTTCACGCGGCAAATGGCTACTTGTTTGATCAGTTTCTGCACGACGGATCCAACCAGCGGACCGACCGTTATGGCGGTTCGATCGAGAATCGCGCGCGCTTCCTGCTGGAGGCAGTCGACGCGTTGCTCACGGTTTGGCCGGCGGGCCGCATTGGCGTGCATCTGAACCTGATGTCGAGTTCATACTCGATGCGCGATTCGAATCCGCGCGCGCTGTTCACGTATGTCGCCGAGCAACTCAACGCGCGCAACATCGCTTTTATTTTTGCGCGCGAGGCGCTGGATCGCGGCGACGATCGCATCGGTCGTGACGTGCGGCGCATCTTCAAAGGGGCCTACATCCTCAACGAAGGGCTGACGAGGGAGAGCGCGGAGGTGGCCATCGAACGCGGCGAGGCGGACGCGGCGGCGTTTGGGCGTCCTTTTATCGCCAATCCTGACCTGGTGGAGCGCTTTCGACGCGGTGCGCCGCTCAATGCGGTCAATCCGGAAACGATCTACGCGGACGATGACACCGGCTACAACGACTATCCGTTGCTCGACGAAGCTGTCTGAGGCCGACGCGCGCTGCCGGCGCCGCAGCAACCGGATAGGGATCCGGCTGCTCGTGGGTTTCGGAGGATGCCCGATCCAGAGCCCGGATCAGGTCGAGTCTGAAGCGCAGTGCGGCGAGAGTAGCGCGACTTCCGCTGCCGTCGACTCCGGACGCGCCAGTCTCACGCCGACTGTTTGACAATCGCGTAGCGCAAGACTGCGATCAACCGGCGACACGAAGAAAGCGAGCGCTGGGGTCAACAAGCGGTTTGGTGGCCTGCAAGCGCTGTCCGATGTGAACTTGCAGATCAAGCCGGGCGAAATCTACGGGCTGATTGGCCCGAACAGTGCTGGCAAGACCACCTTCTTCAACGTGGTCACCGGGCTCTACACACCCGACACGGGCGACTTCAAGCTGGGCGGCGAGCCATATCAGCCGACCGCGGTCCATGAGGTAGCCAAGGCCGGCATCGCCCGCACCTTCCAGAACATCCGCCTGTTCGGCGACATAAGAGCGCTCGAAAACGTCATGGTGGGCCGCCACGTGCGCGCCAAGGCCGGCAGTGGCACGATCCCTCACATGGCCGCGGCAGCACTCGGGGAGAAGCTCGGAACCACCTTCAATCACCTTCCCTATCAGGGCTCTGCCCCCGCAATCATGGGCCTACTGGCTGGCGACGTAGACGCTACCACGGTGGCCTATGCCGAATTGCGCCAACATGTCGAGGCGGGAAAGCTGCGGACCCTGGCGGTCATGTCGGAGAAGCGTGTGGCTGGCCTGGACACAGTTCCGACGTTCAAGGAGCGAGGCTACGATCAGCAGTACAGCGTATGGCGTGGGATCGCCCTCCCCAAGTCTGCGCCACCTGAAGTTGTGCAGCGGCTACGTGAAACGGCGCACAAGATTGCTGATACGCCGGCGTTCCGGGCAACGGTTCAGAAACAGAATCTCACCATGGCCTACGCGGATATGCCGGAGTTCTCGGCGGCGATTGTCAGGCAGAGCGATAACTTCAAGAAGTTGGTGCCGGTTCTCAAGCTCAAGGAATAGCCCAAGGAATAGCCCAAGGATTGCCGATCAGTGGGGTGGCTGGTTGGCAAAGCGCCATTTTTCGTCAGATCAGCAATCGAGCAAGCAGAGCGGCGGGTGAGTTCATTCTTGCATCTGGTGCCAGGAAGATGCACGGCCCTGCAAGTGAAGCGGACTTTTACTCGTCATCGACTGCTTTGGCCGATGAGCCGCCGTTGGCCGGCACGGCGGTGGACGGCTCTTCCCGGCCAGTCTCGGTCGGTCAGTCTAGGACGACCCAACGACAGCATTTCGATGCGGCCATTCAGCAATTGGCCAGGACGCGCGGGGTGTTTCAGGGTTGAAGCATTTTCAATTGCGTGCAGACCAGACTTCAAGCGCAATGACTTGGCTTTACCCTAGCAGCG
>NZ_BAAILO010000245.1:45043-67641 GCF_054589115.1 Cupriavidus sp. 8B
CGATGCCGCGATCAGCCGACCGCCCCAACCGACTGAGGCCAGTGCAGTCCTTTGACATGACGCGCGAAGGCGCGCCCATCCTCAGCGACTTCGGCCTGCAATGCCTCGCCCAGGGCGACTCGTGGTTCTCCATCAATACGCTGAGGCCGCTGAGCGGTTCGAACATGTTGATGAACATGCGGCTGTCGCGCAGCGCAATCGCCGTTGATTGCGCGGATCCTGGCGACACGCTGACGCATATGCTCGACAGCCGCCAGGATCCCCTGTTCTACAGTTTCCTCGTCGGTCCGCGAGACCGTGCCTGGAGCGTCATCCTATTGTCCGGCGGCGGCAACGACCTCATCGACGCCGTCCAGACCGCGCCGACCGATGCCAACGGCCATCACCGGCCGCCCAACGACAGGCTGCTGCTGACCGAGGACGAATGGGATGGCGCCGATGCGATCGATACTTTTATCTCGCGACCGGGCTGGCTTGCGTTCACACGGTATATGCTGGACCAGTACCGGGCCCTGGAGTTCCTACGCCGGATCAGCGCGCAGAACCAGAACACGCCGATCATCACCCACACCTACGACTACGCCACGCGACAGCGGCGCGGGACCGGGCCAGGGGCCATGGCTGTTTCCGGCGCTGCGGGCCTATGGCATTCCCGAGGACCACTGGATTCCTCTCGCGCACAACTTTATCGACCGACTCGCCGACGACGTCATCCTCCAGGCTGGCATCCCGAATTTCCATGTAACCGATACGCGCGGCACGCTGGAGCCAGCCGGAACCGACGACGACGGCGCCACGGCAGACTGGGAGAACGAGATCCACCCTACCGCGGACGGCTACGACAAGCTTGCGGTGAAGGTCGTCGACAAGATTGCAGAGGTCCTCAATATTCCCTGAGAGTGGGCTCCCAAATAGCCGCTATTCGCTTCCACAGACTCCGACAATCTTCAGAAGCCTGAGCAGGAGAGCTCATGCCCGTGCGCGTTCCCTATCTGTGCCTTCCGCCTCAGGGCCTTATCGTTGAGTCGGATCACTCCCGCTTGGGCGATATCTGATGGTCGATGGTGGGCCGTCTCCAACGCTGTGAGGAGGTGGCGTTCAATGCATTGGCAGATCTGTCAAATGCACTTCTTGCCACTCGTGAAATTTCGATCCAGCGCCTGGGCAAGGCTGAGACTCCGCTCGCCGCTCCAGACTCCATGTCCGAATGATTCCCATGGTGTAAACCTCGAGCCAATTGGTCACCGCGCTGTCATCATCCGCAGCTAGAGTACTGGCTCAAAAACGAAAGCGACAAAGGAGACGCAGATGTTCCTCACGTCTGACCAAATCGCCGCCGCGCAGCGTGCCAGCCTGGAGACCCTATATGGGCTAACGCTTAAGGTGTTCGAGAGCCTGGAGCGGCTTGCCGCGCTGAACCTGCAAACGAGCAAGGACCATTTCGCTGACGGCGCCAATGCTACGTTGAAGGCGCTATCTGCAACGACTACTCAGGATATCCTGACGTTCCAGGATGAGACCATCAAGCCGGCGCACGAGAAATACCTGAGCTACATCCGCCAACTTTCCGAGATTTCCGGCGCCGCCCAGCTTGATTTCTCAACGTTCATTGAAGCGGTCCAGGCCGCCAACGCAGAGCAGTTGCAGGCCTTCTTTGCGAAAGTCTCGGAATCTGCCCCGGTTGATTCGGAGGCGACAATGGCCATCGTGAAGTCGGCCATCCACGCCGCCCAGACCGCTTTCGAGTCAGTCCAGCAAGTCACGAAGGAAACGGCTGAGCTTGCGAATGTCACCCTCGGTGACGTTGACGTGAAATCAGAATCGACCACTGCCGAGGATTCCGAGGCCTGAGGCGCGAGCACTCTCTGGTTGGCCGCTATCGGTGGGATGTGTCGGGCCGCATAGGCCGATTCTCTGCCGCTCGCGCCCAGACTCGGCTACGGCGGTTCGCGGCCTATACCAGCCGTCCCCGCGGCATCCGGAAGATGTCAGGGACTGACACGTAACAGGCGTGGGCGTGAGGATCACTGAATGTCATCATTGCTGTAATACAATGCGGACTCACCGATGGCTGACACCACCTTCGAGCTCTGCATGCGTTTCGGATTCTGTGTCTTTTTGATGTCTCCCTTGATGGCAATGGCCTCGCCAGAGGTCCGTTGTTCATTGGAGCAGAGCGACGAAGAGGCCGTGATGTCCGTGCGCGCGGAACCGGACGCGTTGGGCGGTTCGTGGCAAGAGATGGGGCGGTTCAAAGTTCGCGCGCTACTCGCGGCGCCCCCAAAGAAAAAGCCATGGCTGCTGGTAGAGGTCTACGCAAAAGCCGCCGACGGTGACTATCGCATCATCTCCTCGCAAAAGGCCTTCACGCCATTCGCCACGGAGCACATGGAGGTGGTGGAGCCTAGTGGGGGACGGAGTCTCCGGTACAAATGCGGAGCAGCACAATGAAGGCCCTGCTAACGCTTGCCGCTGTGGCGGCATTGACGGCCCCTCATGCATGGGCGGCCGAGGGCACTGCCAGGGTAGCGTTCGTCGGCGACGTGATGCTCGCGGAGTCCGAGGGGACGGGACGATTGGCGGCCCATGGTGGAGACCCCTTTGCCCACGTACGCGGGATGCTCGCGAATGCCGACCTGAGAGTCGCGAATTTCGAGTCGTCGGCGGGAACGACGGGGACACCCGACCGAGACAAACCTTATAGTTTCAGGACAGCGCAGTCAGCGCTGGCCGGGTTCGCCTCGGTCTTCGTGGCTGCCGGTTTGGCCAACAACCATGCCGGCGATTTCGGCCGGAAAGACTTCGTCCAGACCATCGAAGCGCTCCGGAAAGCGGGGGCGACAACGTTCGGCGGCGGTAAAGACGCGCGTGATGCTCACCGTGCGGCGATGTTCGAGTGCAACGGCGTCAAAATCGCTCTGCTCGGATACCTGGACTTTCAACCGAGATGGTTCGCGGCGGCACCTGGCATGCCCGGCGTGGCGTGGCTCGACGAGAACCAGGCGGCGTTGGATATTGCCCAGGCCAAGGCAGACGGGGCCGACGTTGTGGTGGTGATTCCCCACTGGGGCGTCGAACACGAGCCTAAGGCGGACTACCGCCAGCGGCGCATGGCCAGGGCGCTGCTTGACGCGGGGGCCGACGCCGTGATCGGCGGGCATCCCCACGTCGCCCAGGACTACGAAGTCTACAAAGGCAAACCCATCGTCTATTCCCTGGGAAATTTCGTTTTCGACGGCTTCGACGACGAAGACAACGTGACCGGCTGGGCAGTGTTTGCCGACTTCGACAAGAAGGGCGTAACCTCGCTCTCGACCCGCGTGGTGAGGATGGATACCGACGGCTCGCCAAGCCCCGACTCCGCCAGGCATGGGCCTTGTTGGAAACGAGGGGGGAAGCAGATGTGGGTTTGCAAGTAATTGGCCGGCTGTGTGTGCCGGAGGACTTGCTCTTGGCAATACGCGGTCTTCGCGCTAGTTGAGCCAGAACTTAGCGCCCTCAGTCTGCTCGATCCATAGGCCCGGAAGTTCCTTGCGGCCGTCGGCGCGAATGGCCATCCTGTCGATCCGCGCGCGCCACGCCTGCTGGCGCTGGTGGACCAGGCGGCCAGCGGTGTAGTCAGCGGCCGGTTTGCGGAGATTGCGCGGGCCGTGGAGCGTCGGCTGTCTGCTGGACTCAGCAAGACAACGCAGGTGTGCTTGGCAATTCAGGTTTGAAACGGCAGCCGGCTTGCCTGGCTTCGAGGCGCTCCGCCAATTCGGAAGATCTAGGTCAAACGTCTCAACTGGGGTAGAGAACCGCCTTTTGATGTCTTCATCACGAAGGGCCGCTTTTCGGCCGTCACGGTCACTCGATAACCCACGGCTGAGACGCCGATTACAGCGGCTTCGCGAAGCGATTGGCGATGACCCGCGGCTTAGGAAGGATTTGTTGGTTGCGACGAACTTCTACCGACTTATGCCGTCAACGACTGATGCTAGCCCCCTTTGGAGCAGGGACCAGTCCATGCCGATGACGACCGCGCGGTAGCCGCGTGCGATCATGGCATTGGCCAAGTCGGTAGTCGGCGCGACGCCGCCGAGCAAAACCCGGCTCTTTAGAATTGGGGCCTCAAGTTGTGCGATTGCCGCTTGCACCTCTGGCAGATCCGTCTGGCCCCGGTATCCCATGCTGGTGGCAAGGTCCCCGGGGCCGATGAAAACAAGGTCAAGTCCGGGCGTTGCGACAATGCCTTCAATATTGTCGATGGCATTGACGTGTTCAATCGTGCCAATGGCAAGCACCTCCTCGTCTGCGCAATCCAGATATTCGCGCATGGATAGACCCCATCGCGGCGGGGCGTAGAACGGGCCCCAGAAGCGATCTCCTTTGGGCGGGTAGCGGACAGCCCGCACTGCCGCCTCTGCAGCGGCTTGGGTCGTCGTCATCGGAAAGCAGATTCCCAAAGCGCCGAGGTCAAGAGGGACCTTGGCCTGCCACGCATTCGTTGCCGCAACCCGGACCAGCGGCACGAGCGGGGTGCCAGAGGTCGCGCAAATCATCGCGTGCGCAGTGCCGGCATCGATTGCGCCGTGCTCCATGTCGATGAGGACCCAATCGAGGCCAGCGCGAGCCATGATCTGGATCGTCTGAACCGAAGGTATGGTCGCGATGGCGCCGAGCGTTGCCTGGCCACTTCGCCACATCGATTTCAGCCGGTTAATTCCATTGGCGGCAGGGACGGCAGTTGTCATGATGGCTCCTGGCACGGGCGCCATCGTAGTCTATGCATCTCGTGCCGGCCTTGCAAAGGGGACGTGTTGGGTCAAGAGCGGATACATTGGGAAGCTGCAGTTTTCCGGGAAAGGGTGGAGGTCGGATATGGCCGGGCTTCAGCCGTTCAGCGCGTTGCCTCCAACGCCTCTTTGGGGTCGGTCAGCGACCGCCAAAAGAAGTGCAGACTTGGGCTCCCTTCGTAACAAAGGAGATCGTCATGGAATCACTGCACTCCTCTCCCGGAAATCGCATCCCTTGGAACAATCTCCTGGGACACACCAAACTTGAAAGCACGGTGAGATATCTGGGCATTGAAGCAGACGACGCGCTCGAAATGGCAGAGCAAACGGAGGCGTGAGGACCTGATGGCCGGCGGTCGCTTGCCGGCCAGTTTGAGTCAGCCGATCTTGAACCGTCAATGACGGAAACGGCCGATGGACGGCCGATCACTCTCTGACGGGGACCGTCGGTCCCAGAGCCGTCGATTGGCGAACGCAGCCTTGGGATAAGGCTGGCGGGCCAGTATATTCAAATGTCACGGGCAGGCGAGGGAGCGGAACATGGAGCAAAAAATGGTTCGACTCAGGATGTGGACCTCCGGCGCCTACGCGCTGGCCTCTGCCGGCGCGGACGGCACAGCCAGCGTCGTCGAGCATGACGGACGAGGCGCCCTGCACACGATCGATATCGGCCCGGACGGCTTCGAGGAAACGGTTATCCGGCGCCACATGGAGGCCCGCGGCGTGGTCATGCGCAGGTCCCGGCTGCGTGGCGATTCACGCGGCAATGTCGAGTGGGAGCGGCGACTCGACAGCCCCCGCATCACCCGCACCGAGGTCTGGTCGGCGCCTGCTGTGGGACCGGGCAGATGGACGCGCGAGGACGTCCGGCCGGGCCGCACCACGCGCTATATCCGACACAGCAACGGCAGCTTCCGCGCCGTAGCGACCGCGCCGGATGGCACGGAACTCTGGACGGCCGATTGGCAACGCAAGCGGGGCCGGCTGCACGGCGCCTTCTTCCGCAGCGACGGCAAGGCCCTGGGCGATGCCAGCGTGAAAGGCGGTGGCCAGCAGACGATGCAATGGACCGGGCCCGACTCGCAAGGCACCTCGTCCCGGACCTACAAGGGCGCGGACGATACGGTGGTGGAGGTCAAGGACTACACCCAGAGCGACGGCGCGCACGTCCACATCGTCCGCACGTACGAGCCGACTCCGGGGCGCGGCCACGAAACGGGAAGCAGCACCAGGGGCGTGTCGGACGAAGGGATCAATCCCGCGAAGTCGTGGATCAAGATCGACGTCAACGACGACAAGGACAATCCGATGGGGCAGCACGACGACGGGCACAGCTCGGTGGAGTTCGGCACCGAGTCCAATCCCGACGGCACAAGCACGGAATACACCATCAGCAGGCACGAGAAGCCCGACGGTTCGTCGTCCATGGACAGGACGGACTGGTCATCCAACGGCGACACCGGGTCCGCCGCTAGTTCGACCGACGTCAATGGAAACACCTCCACGACTGAAGTGGCCAGGCACGCGGACGGGAGCTACACCATCAAGACGCGTACCGTCGACAAGAACGGCGACGGCACGGAGCAGACGGACTCGGTGGACAAGGACGGCAAGATCACGAACGGCGAGCCGAAGACCGTCAAGGGCGGCAAGATCGTGGCCGGCCCCACCGCCGGCAATGCCGATGGCTCGGAGAACTCGGGTGACTCCGGCGACGGCGATGACAACGCTAATAGCAATGTGGCGGACAACGCCAACGACTCCGCCCCCCCCGACGACGACGACCATCCCGACCCGGATGCGGATGCCCAGACCGGCCTGCCGGCGGGCGACGGGGACGACGGTGGCCAGGAGGGCAATCCGGACGGCCGCCTGGCGGGGATGGACCGGGACACGCTGCTCGCCCTGGTCGGACGTGCGTGGCGCGGCGAGGAAGGGATCGACAGCCTGGGCGATACGAATGCCCGCTATGGACGCTGGCTCGATGCACTTAGGGCCGTCGTGGAGGCAGGCGGCACGGTCGGAAGTACGGGAGAGGAGCTGGACAGCCTGGGCGCGCCGATCCCTGGATTCGACTTTTCCGGCGGCGGGGGTGGCCACCAGGACGAAGACCTCGACAGCCTTGGCCGCCCGGTGATCGACCTCGACATCGTGCCCCGGCCACGTCCGGGTCCGGGTCCGGACGGCATGACGCGGCTGGGGTCGCTGCTTGACCTCTGTGCGCAACTCGCCGCGAGCTCCGCCACCGTGGCGGCGTCCGTGAGCCTGCTCAGGCAGGCCTGAGAGGGCCGCGTGGCTGCCTCAATGACCGGAAAGGAACTGATACCGTGAGCTGAGCGCAGACCGACTGGACTCATTGCCTTTCCAGACGTTCGCAAGGAAGAGCCGTCCGCCGCCGTGCCGGCCAACGGCGGCTCATCGGCCGTAACGGACATGCATGCGTCAGATGGTGGCAACGGCGGAGCAAACGAACAAGCCAACGAAGAAAAGAATCACGCCCCACAATAGCCATGTCGGGATGCGCGGGCTGTTTCTCGCGTCAGTTGGTGTGGGCAAAACGGCAATCGCAACCACCTTGCGGGAAGGTACCGTAGGCGGCAAATCCCGAGGATGACCGAGCACCAGCGAGTGCGCACGAGCGACGGGGAACCGACTAGCGAAACCCATCAGGGGCGCTGGCTCTGGCCAAACTGAACAGCCTCGCTCTACTCAAGCCGCAGTGGGATGCGGGTGCTTCGGCCCGCTGCTCTATGTGCCTGACGTGTCGCCGGCCTCACTCGACTGGATGAGTAGCACGGCGTCGCGCTTGTCCAGCAGATGTTGGCGCAGGATCGCGGCAAGCCGCTTGCCATCGCGTGCTTCGAGCGCCGTCAGCATTTCCTCGTGGTCATGGATGGCGCTGTCCCATTTCGGCTTCTGATAGTTCGACCGGTAGCGCAGGGCCTGCAACCTCCGATTCACCGATAGATAGGTCTGACGCAGCGCGACATTGCTGGCCGCTTCGTTGATACGGTCATGAATCTGATGGTTGAAGCTGTAATAGCCGGGCAAGTCATCCTTTGCCCGGCATGCCAGCATCGCGTAGTGCAGCGCTTTGATCTCCGCCAGCTCGACGGCCGTGATGCGCTCGCAGGCCAGCTCCCCGGATAACGCTTCCAGGCCGCTCATCAATTCGAATGTGTCCCGAATCTCCGTCTCCGACAGGCGCGATACCGTCGCGCCCCGGTTGGGCGTGCTTTCGATCAGCCCTTCCGCCGCCAGCACCTTCATGGCTTCGCGCAGCGGCGTGCGGGAGATGCCCAGCGTCTCGCATAACTCGCGTTCGTTGAGTTTCGTACCCGCTTTCAAGACGCCCTCGACGATGAACGTCCGCAGGTGATCCACCACCGTGTCGTGCAAGCGTTGCCGTTCAACCTTGGGTAGCACGGATATGGGAGAATCCGCGCCAGGAGAAATTGAATTTTGCATTCAAACCTCTAGAAGCATCATTGTGAACATTTTAGCAGACACTTAACACCGTTCCAAAATTTAGCTGGATCCATTTGTATGGGGTAAACACTGCGCAATTTCACCAAAAACCCTCCTGTCTTCACGCCGCTCCTCTGCTACAGTATTTTGTATTCAAAACTCAACAGGAGGAGACTATGCTGAAACTCGACTTCCACCCCGCGGGCCGCCACTTCCTTCAGATCCCCGGGCCGAGCCCCGTTCCCGATCGCATCCTGCGAGCCATGAGCTACCCGACCATCGACCATCGCGGCCCCGAGTTCGGGGCACTTGGCCTCAAGGTGCTGGCCGGGATCAAGCAGGTATTCAAGACGGAGCAACCGGTCGTGATCTATCCCGCTTCCGGTACGGGCGCATGGGAAGCCGCATTGACGAACACCCTGAGTCCTGGCGACACGGTCTTGATGTTCGAGACTGGTCACTTCGCCACGCTCTGGAAGAAGATGGCCGAGAATCTTGGCATCCGGCCCGAGTTTCTCGGCTTGCCGGGTATCGAGGGCTGGCGCCGCGGTGTGCAGGCCGACATGATCGACGCACGCCTGCGCGCTGACACCGAGCATGCCATCAAGGCGGTTTGCGTGGTCCATAACGAAACCTCGACCGGTGTTACCTCGGACATCGCGGCCGTGCGCAAGGCGATCGATGCCGCGCGGCACCCTGCACTGCTGTTGGTCGACACGATTTCCGGCCTGGCGTCCGCCGATTACCGGCACGACGAATGGGGCGTGGATGTGACCGTCTCCGGTTCGCAGAAAGGACTCATGTTGCCGCCGGGCATCAGTTTCAATGCGGTGTCGCCCAAGGCCATCGAAGCCGCCAGGACGGCGCGGCTGCCGCGCAGCTTCTGGAGCTGGGACGAGATCATCGAGATGAACCGCACCGGCTACTGGCCCTATACACCCAGCACAAATCTGCTCTATGGCCTGTCCGAAGCACTAGACATGATTCTCGACGAGGGGCTGGACAATGTGTTCGCGCGCCATCAGCGGCTGGCCGAGGCATGCCGCCGGGCAGTGCGCGCCTGGGGCCTGGAGATCCAGTGCGCCGACCCTGCCGTGTACAGCCCGGTTCTCACTGGCGTGATGATGCCCGAGGGGATCGATGCGGACGTTGTGCGCAGGAATATCTATGAGCGCTTCAACATGTCGCTGGGCGCGGCGTTGGGCAAGATGAAAGGCCGCATGTTCCGCATCGGCCATCTCGGCGACTGCAACGACCTGACGCTGGTGGCGACGCTCGCCGGCTGCGAAATGGGCTTGAAGATCTCGGGCGTGCCGGTCGCGGCAAGCGGGACATCCGCCGCGATGGACTACCTGGCCGCCCATGCCACGCCCTTGCCGCTCAAAGCTGCTGCCTGACGCCGTCCGACGCAACTGTAGTTCCCATCCGAAGCGAGGAATTCCGCGCGGCTGCGCCGCAGTGGCGCTAATTCCCGCACCGCACTGATCGGGCCAGGATCAGTGCAGCAGCACAGACATACCTGAAAAAACAAAGGAGACGCTGTGGATACTACCCTGCAGGCCGGGACAAAAGTGAGGACGTTCGAGGACGCGGTTTATCGCAAGGTAAGCTGGCGGCTCATACCGTTCCTGATGCTGTGCTTCCTGATCGCTTATCTCGATCGTGTCAACGTTGGTTTCGCCAAGCTTCAGATGTCGCAGCAGTTGGGCTTCAGCGAAACTGTTTACGGCCTGGGCGCCGGCATCTTCTTCATCGGCTACTTCCTGTTCGAAGTGCCAAGCAACCTGGCCCTGCACCGGTTCGGCGCCAAGGTATGGATCGGGCGCATCATGGTCACATGGGGTCTGCTCTCCGCGTGTTTCGTGTTCGTGGAGACGCCTACCGCCTTCTACACGCTACGCTTCCTGCTCGGCCTGGCCGAAGCCGGTTTTACGCCGGGCATCGTGTATTACCTGTCCTGCTGGTACCCGGCGCACCGGCGCGCCAAGATCATGGCCATCTACTGCATGGGCTCGCCGCTGTCCGGCATCATTGGCAATCCGTTGTCCGGCTTCCTGATGGGCAGCATGGGCGGTATCGCAGGCTGGGCCGGATGGCAATGGATGTTCTTCATCGAGGCCGTTCCCGCAGTCCTGCTGGGCCTCTTCTGCTTCTACTACCTCGACAACTCGATTGCCAAGGCCAAATGGCTCAGCGGCGAGGAGAAACGCGTGCTGGAGCTGGCCAAGGCGGAGGATGTCAGGTCGGCAGACCCGCAGGCCCGTGTCGGCAACGTCTTCACCGACCCACGCGTCTGGCTCATCAGCCTGATCTGCTTTTGCTATGTCACCGGCCAGTACGGCATCACGCTTTGGCTGCCGACCTTCATCAAGTCCACGGGCGTCACCGACCCCATCCATATCGGCTTGCTGAGCGCGATCCCCTATGTGGCGGCAATTGTCACGATGTACTTCTTCGCAAAGAGCGCCGACAAGCACCGCGAACGGCGCTGGCACCTGATCGTGCCCTGCATGATGGGGGCGATCGGCTTCCTGGCGCTGCCCTGGGTCATGCACAGTACCGCGCTGTCGCTGGTGTTCCTGTCGATTGCCGCGGCCGGCATCCTGACCTGCACGCCGCTGTTCTGGTCGCTGCCGACTGCTTTCCTGAGCGGTGCCGCGGCGGCCACGGCAATCGCCATGAGCAACTCGATCGGCAACCTCGCCGGCTTCACCAGCGGCTACATGATCGGCTATCTCAGGGACGTGACGCAGAGTGGCACTAGCGCCTATTACATGATCGCGGCAATGCTGATCATTGGTGCCTTTGCCATCTGGACCCTGCCTGCCAAGCTGGTCAACCGATAACAACGGGAAGCGGTGCGCCGGCGCCGCACCGCTTCCCCGCACCCCCAACGCCTCGGGCGCCCGTAGCGGGCGCATGGAAGACTCTCATGAACAGTGCATTCGAATCGAAAACGAACGGCCCCGGCAGTCAAGCGCCGTTCAACCTGATGGAGGCCACCGTTGCCACCACGCATGCCGCGATGCGTGACGGCCGGCTGACGGCGCGGCACTTGGTGCGCGGCTACCTGGACCGGATCTCGGCCTACGATCAAAGCGGCCCCCGCATCAACAGCATCCTCCGCCTCAACCCGCAGGCGCTGGCAGAGGCAGAACGCATGGACGCCCAGGCCGCCGGGAAGCCGGCGCGGGCCCTGGCTCCTCTCCATGGCATCCCGGTGCTGATCAAGGACAATATCGAATGCGGTGGCATCGAAACCACCGCAGGCTCGCCTTGCCTTCGGGGCAATATGGCCGCGCAGGATGCGTTTATTGTCCAGCGGCTGCGCCGGGCAGGCGCCATCGTCCTGGCAAAGACCAACCTGCACGAGCTTGCCTCCGGGGGCGAGACCGTTAGCACGGAGCTTGGCCAGACCTTGAACCCCTACGACCTGACGCGAACGCCTGGCGGGTCCAGCGGGGGCACCGGCGCTGGCATCGCAGCCAACTTCGGTTTGCTTGGGATCGGAACCGACGGGGTCAACTCGATCAGGTCGCCGGCCTCGGCTAACAATCTCGTCGGCCTGCGTCCCACCGTGGGCCTGGTCAGCCGAACGGGGCTCGTTCCCTGCGGCCTCACGCAGGACACCATCGGGCCGATCACACGGACCGTTGCGGATACCGCTGTACTGCTCGACGTAATTGCCGGGCATGACCCGGCCGATCCTATCTCGAGCCAAGGCGCCTCCCACATCCCCGCGAGCTATACGGCCTTTCTCGACCCCGATGGGCTCAAGGGCGCGCGCATCGGCGTACTGCGCCATTTCTTCGGCGATGGGCCCGAGCATCGGCCCGTCAACGCCGTCATGCAGCAAGCACTGGCCGTCATCGAAGCGCAGGGCGCGGAGTTGGTCGCGGTGGACGACGCCATCAGCCCCGAGGAACTCCTGGCGTCAACGCTCGTGCATCACTACGAGATGGAGCACGATCTCGATGCGTACCTGGCCCGGCTCGCCCCGGACGTGAAGGTGCGGTCGCTGAAAGACATCATCGCATCGGGAGACGTGCACCCAAGCGTGGCTGGAACGCTGACCATGGCCGTGGCGCTGGCGGACAAGGAGGCCGAACACCGCGAGCGCCTGCAACGCCAGGAGGCGTTGCGCCAGCGGCTACTGGATCTGATGCAAGCGCATCGGATCGATGCACTGGCCTTTCCGCATCAGCGCCGCCTGGTGGCGCCGATCGGCGAGCCGCAAGCCGAACGTAACGGCGTGCTTGCATCTGCCACCGGCTTTCCGGCGATCGTGATTCCAGCGGGGTTTTCCGCCGCGGACCGCAATGCGCCGCAGGGCGTGCCGGTTGGGCTGGAGTTCTTCGGCCGTCCGTTTTCAGAACCCGTGCTGATACGGCTGGCCTATGCGGCCGAGCAGGCCCTGCACGCGCGCCGGACGCCGCACGCGGCACCGGCGCTCGAATAGGCCAGGAGCGGAACGAATCTTCATTGCTGCTCTACAAACGCCAGCCGATCCAGGCGGCGAGAAGTTTGCGGATACACCGTGACGACCTCAAACGAGGAGGAGACAAAGATGGGCGCAGAAGTGGTAGTTCAATCATCGAGTTCCCCACAGCAGCACGAGCTCGACCGGGCAATGGATGGCATCGGCGTGACGGCTTCGCACAAGAAGATCATCTTCATGATCATGCTGGGTGTGATGTTCGATGTCTTCGAGCAGAATGCGGTCGGCCTGGTTGGCCCCATGTTGCGGGAGCAATGGGGCATCTCGGTGGCGCAGATCGGCTTTCTAAACACACTGACATTCAGTGCCGCCGCGCTCGGACGCATCGGCTCGGGCTATATCGCAGATCGCTACGGCCGGCGTACGATGTTGAGCGCAAACCTGCTGCTGTTCACGCTGGGCGCCATCATCTGCGCGCTGGCGCCGAACTATGCGGTGCTGGCCGCGGGCCGCTTTATCGTTGGCATCGGCCTGGGCGGGGAGATCTCCATTGCTGTGACGATGCTGGCCGAGTTGTGCTCGACCCGCTTCCGGGGTACGGCAGTTGGCATGGTTAGCGTGGGCAGCGGTGGTCTTGGCAATATGCTGGCGCCCGCCTTTGGCCTGGCCGTGTTCGCCATGTTCCCGGGACCGGACAATTGGCGCTGGCTGTTCGCCTGCCTGGTGGTTCCCGCGTTCTTTGTCGTGTTCTATCGACGTTTTATTCCGGAGACACCGCGGTTCCTGTTATCCAAGGGACGGGTAGACGAGGCCAACCGCGTGCTGTCGATCCTGGCGTCGGGCCGGTTGGGCAAGCTCGCAGGTGAGCCGACGCCGTACATCAAGGCATCGACGCAGGATGAGGCGCCGCACGTCAAGGTACGGCTGAGCGACGTATTCAAAGGCCGTCTGGGACGGCGCACGATCGCGCTCGGGATTGCGGTTTCCATGACATACGGGGCGCAGATTTCCGTACTGACGCTGATGCCGACGATTCTGATGTCACAGGGCTACACCATTTCCAAGAGCTTGCTCTTTACCATGGTGATGCAGAGCGGCAGCCTGTTCGGCGCGCTCGCGGCTTCGTACTGCGGCTATCACATCCCGCGCAAGCGCGTGCTGACGGTAGGCGCCGGGCTGGCCTGCACGGCCGGACTGTGCTTCGGTTTCCTGACGTATAACGTGGCCCTGGTACTGCTCTTCGGCGCAGCCTTCACGTTCTGCGTCGTGTTGCTCAACACCTCGATCTGGATCTTCGCGCCGGAGCAATATCCCACCCACGTTCGCGCGTTCGGCACTTCCCTGATCCTGGCGCTCGGCACGCTGGCCGGGGCACTGACACCGCTGATCAGTGGTCGCGTGTTCGAAACCTATGGCGTCGGCGGCATGTTCAGCATGCTGGCAGCGATGTACGCTGTTTTCGCTCTGAGTGTCCAGTTTGCGCCGGAAACCTTCGGCCGCGCCATGGGCGAGACAGCCGCCGACGACGAAGCCGATCTCGCGGTCGGTGCTAGTGCTGCCAGCGCAAGCGGCTCCTGATCGGCGCATCGCGATGAACCACATCCTGCTGATCAATCCGAATACGTCGCAGTCGACCACGCAGATGATGGTTGACATCGCGCGTGCCGCTCTTGCCCACGATCTGGAGATCCGCGGCGTGACGATGGCACGCGGTGTGCCGATGATCGTCGACGAGGCAGATCTGCGCGCCGCCGCGGACGCGGTCGGCGCCATGGATCTGCCCGGCGCCGGTCCGGAGCGCGCAGGCGTGCGCGCTGTCATCGTCGCCGCTTTTGGCGATCCCGGCGCGGACGCGCTTCGGCGCAGGCTAGCCGTGCCGGTGGTGGGTATCGGCGAAGCCGCCATGCGAGAAGCGGCGCAGCATGGGCGTCGCTTCGGTATTGCCACGACGACGCCGTTCCTGGCGTCCTCGATTGAAGCCAATGTGCGGCGCTACGGACTCGATGCTAGCTTCACCGGTGTGCGTGTCACCCGCGGCGACCCTCGCATGCTTGGTCTTGACCCGGCGGCGCTGGAAGCCGCGCTGGCAGACGCGGTCCAGGCCTGCGTGGAAGCTGACGGAGCACAAGCGGTGGTGATAGGAGGTGGCCCGCTGGGCCAGGCGGCCCAGGCCTTGAGCATGCGTTTTGCCATTCCCGTGATCGGTCCGGTGCCGGCAGCGTGCCGCAGCCTGCTGCGTGCGCTTGCCGCGAGCGAGTCACGGAGTCATTTTGATCCTTCATTCAAGGAATTGCCTGAAGCATGACATCAACCAACATCGATACGGTCGCACAGGCCTTGCTTTGCGCACGGCGCGAGCACCGTTGTGCCGACGCGGAGCGCTTCGCCACCGCACTTGACAATCCGGAGCAGGCCTACGCCGTGCAGTCGGTCGTGGCTCGCTCGCTTGGCTGGCAAAAGATAGGCGCCGGGTACTGGAAATCCGGGGGGCCTTCACGCGAGGCGCAACTGACACACGCCGAACTCCCGCCCGCCGGGGTGTGGGCCAGCCCCGCGCATGCCGGCGACTGGCCCTTCACGTGGCGCGGCATTGAGGCCGAGATCGCACTGCGACTCGGGCGCGGGGTGGACGCAGCGCAGGCGGCCGCCCTCGATGGCCCGGGCGCGGCCGCGCTGATCGACGCGATGGCGGTCTCCATTGAAGTCGTCGACTCACGCTGGCAGCAGTACGTCGCCGCACCTGCGCTACTGAAGCTGGCTGACCTACAGGCCCACGGGGCGCTTGTGATTGGCGAGTGGCGTGACTATGAAGCGCGAGACTGGGCGGCACAGCGTTGCCGGGTGCAGATTGGCATGGAGTCGATCGAGCGCTGTGGCACCCATGCCCTGGGCGATCCGGCCTATGGACTGGTGGCCTGGCTGCGCCACGCCACGCGCGCGGGCCGAAGCGTGGAAGCCGGCACCGTCGTCACCACGGGTACCTGGGTCGGCATTCTGAACGCGTCGGCTGGCGACCTTGTGACAGCGGAATTCGAAGGCCTTGGCCGGGCCTCGATCCAGTTCTGAGAGGATGGCGCTGATCGCCCGCGATCTTCTTCACTTGCTGGATAGTGACCGGCCGCTATGGTCAGATAGTGTTGAAAAACGCGTCGGGGACGGACTTTGTGCAGATTTTTTGTTGGGGGGGGGGAGGGCGACCCTCAACCGATCGACGATCGTTCAATACAGGCCGTTCCAAGAGGCCGGGCTTCCACCGTCCCGGTCGGAGCACCAGTCAGATTGAGTTTTTCGACACTATCGCCGATGAGGGGACGATCGCCAGTCTCGACTTGGATGACCGCTTGTCGGCCCTCATCGGGCCTTCGCCACTGCGTTGCCGATCGTCTCTTCATCGGCCATCACTGCCCCGCGCGCGGATACGGCTCGACGAAATCCCAGCCTCTACCCCGGCACCGGCGTAGCTGAAGGTTTTGCCAGCGCGTACCACATGGTCAATCTACGCCTTTAAAGACGACGGGATTCCGAAATTCCACATGGGGGCAAGCAATGACCAAAAGGTCCGACATCATCAGCTCGTCCACGAGCTGATGGGACCGGTGTGCGGCTTCCATAAGTGATTCTGTCTCCACCAGGTCTTTCGTAGAAATTGCTTTCAGGGTCACTTGATCCAGGTGAAGAAGCTGGTCCTTCACAAGATCACTGTCGCCCGTACGACGGCTGTTCTGGCGAGAGCTGGCGCTCAATTGCGATCGACCTCAATTCGCCTTAACCTGTCACGGAACCCCCAACCTGGAACCGCGCGATGCAAGCACATCCTCTGCGCCTCTCTCCCGGCGACGATCTGCGTGTCGCACTCGAAGACGTGCTGCGTCAGCTCAAATTGCGTGCGGCCTTCGTAATCCAGGGCATCGGGAGCCTCAGCGTTGCCCAGTTGCGATTTGCCGGGGACGAGGATCCTACCGAGCTGCGTGACAATCTGGAAATACTGACGCTCGCCGGGTCCATATCATCTGATGGAGCGCACCTGCACATGTCGGTTGCCGACCCGCGCGGTCGAGTGTTCGGTGGTCATGTGGCACGCGGTTGCACGGTCCGTACAACCGCGGAGATATTGCTGGCGCTACTCCCCGAACATCGTTTCTCCCGGGAGTACGACCTAAGTTCAGGGTTCATGGAACTGGTCATACGAAACGAACCGCCCCTGGAGTAGCCTCGAGGCATACACCCGGGCAGCGTGGATGAATGAGGCCTTTCGACCCGCGAGAGTGTGAGACATCGGAGTCTCTACAACGGCATCGGTCTCATTCGACAGACCAAGCTCCCGCGATGTGGGCGATTGGCGTTGTTTTGACGGTGGCGGATACCCTGTGCTCAACTTTCCAGGAGACACGAAATGACCAGTAAGAACACGATCTGTTTGTGGTACGAAGGCGGCGCCGTTGACGCCGCAAACTTCTATGCCGAAACATTTCCCGACAGCGCTGTCGGCGCCGTCCTCCGCGCACCGGGCGACTATCCCGCCGGCAAGCAGGGCGATGTCCTGACGGTTGAGTTCACCGTCGTCGGCATCCCCTGCCTCGGGCTGAACGGCGGCCCGCATTACAAGCACAACGAGGCCTTCTCTTTTCAAATCGCGACGGACGACCAGGCCGAAACCGACCGCTTGTGGAATGCCATCGTCGGCAATGGCGGCCAGGAAAGCGCATGCGGCTGGTGCAAGGACCGGTGGGGATTGTCATGGCAGATCACCCCGCGCGCCCTCACCGCGGCGATATCCGACCCCGATCGCGCGGCGGCCAAGCGCGCATTCGACGCGATGATGACCATGAAGAAGATCGACATCGCCGCGATAGAGGCGGCACGGCTGGGCCGAAACCTCTCCTCAAATTGATGGAGCGTCTCCGCACGTTTTCTCCTGTCCAGATCTGGGGGGATGGCTGACCGGCCGGTTCCGGCCGGTCTGAGACGCTCGTGCACGCTTTGCGAACGTCCGTTACCGCGCTGCAAAATCGTCCAATATTTTTGGCCCGAACCTACCTAGCATTGTCTCCATGGCTTGAATTTCTGGAGAGATGCATTGTTACTGCAAGACGAAGCAAACACCTCTAACGACGCAGCGGCTCCGCGGGAGCCAGTGCGCTGCATCATCGTCGTGGATGAAGCGCTGGCGCCCGGCAAAGCCTCGAATGCCGCCGCCGTGGTGGCATTCACGTTGGGTCAACGTCACAGCCATCTCGTGGGAGACCCTCTGCGGGAACAGGACGGCACCGCGCATCCCGGTCTCATTCCCATTGGCATCCCGGTCCTTAAAGCCGCAGCTGAGCAGTTGGTGGCGCTGCGCCAGAAGTCACTGGCGCACTGTGACGTGGTTGACTTTCCAGTGCAAGGACAGGCCACGACCGACTACGATGCCTTCTTAGGCGCGGTGCGCGCGCTGCCGGGCGAGTCGCTCCAGTACCTGGCGGTCGGCCTGGTGGGACCCAGGAAGAAGGTTGGCAAACTGGTCGGCGGCTTCGCGCTGTTCGCATGATGGAAGCTAACATCACATCGGAACTCAGCGGCCAGGTCTGGTCCGTGGGTATTGACCGTCCGGCCAAGCGCAACGCGCTTAACAGCGTTCTGTTCGAAGCGCTAGCGAACACCTTGCGCCTGGCGCAGGCTGACGTCCGCGTTCATTGCGTCTTGCTGCACGGAACCAGCAGTTGTTTCTGCTCGGGCCACGACACGGCCGAGTTCGGCACCCTGTGGCCGCAGGCTGCCGACGGCGCCGTTACACGCTGCATCGAGGCCTTCGCGGAACAGCCCAAGCCACTCGTGGCCGCGGTCAACGGCGCGGCGGTCGGGTTCGGCGCAACGATGCTGCTCCACGCCGACTACGTGGTCGCCGGCGAGGGGGCCATGTTCTGCTTCCCGTTTGCGGATCTCGGCATTGTCCCCGAGGCCGGGGCCACAGCATTGCTTGCGCGCCGGGTGGGCGACCTGATTGCACGCGACTGGCTGATGAGCGGCCGCCCGATAACGGCCGCAGAGGCATTGCGGCAGGGCTTTGTTTCGTGCGTGGTGCCGGACACTGACGTGCGCGCAGTTGCCAACGAATACGCCACTCGCCTATCTGCCAAGCCGCCGACCGCGCTACAGGCTATGCGGCGCCTGTTGCTGGAGGGTGCTACCTTGCCAGCCAGCAAAGCGATAGAGGGCGAGCTTTCCTATCTGAACGCTTTCATTCCTGCTGTCACCTGCCGGTCTATCCCTCATGCATAAAGTTCACGTCGTTCATGCCCACCCGGAGCCGCGCTCCTTCTGCACGGCAATGGCCCACGAAGCCCGACGCCTGCTGGAGGTGCGCGGCGACGATGTGAGCTTCTCGGACCTGTACGCGCTCAACTTCGATCCTGTGGTGCGCGGCAGCGATTTCACCGAACGCGCCAACAGCGACTACCTTGTCTACGCGAAGGAGCAGCGCCACGCGCTTGAGCACAACGCCCTTGCGCCCGACATTCAGCGAGAGGTCGACGCGCTGTTGGCCAGCGACACGTTGATATTGGTGTTTCCACTCTACTGGTTCTCGGTGCCCGCGCTCATCAAGGGGTGGATCGACCGCTGCTTCCTGTCCGGCGCACTGTACGGCGGCAAGCGTATGTACGGGCGCGGGGGCATGGTCGGCAAGCGTGCGGTTGTCGGCATAAGCTTGGGGGGCCGGGAGCACATGTTCGGTCCGCAAGGCATACATGGAGAGCTGGCAGGCGCCATGCTGCGTCATCTCCTGCAAGGCACCTTGGGATATGTCGGCTATGAAGTGCTTGAGCCGTTCTTCGCCTGGCATATTCCTTACTGCTCGCACGCTCAGCGAGTGGACACGCTCACGCGTTGGGGCGACTTCATCGAGCGGCTCGACGAGCAGCCGCGCATACCGATGCCAAAGCTTGAGGAATATGATGACATTTTCCAGCCGCTTTCACGGGCCGCCTCATCATGAACACCACTGCGCCTACCAAGTCGATCAAGCTCTGGCATGCGCCAGACGTCATGGACGCCGTCATGCTCAAGGGCCAGTTCGTCGGCCACCGGTATCCGCCGCACGCGCACGACACGCATTGCCTTGCGGTGATCACGGGCGGAGTGCTGGCGGTCGAGGTTCAGCACCAGCGGCGCTTGTGCCGCCGCGGCGACGTGATCGTCATCGAAGCCGACGTGGTGCATGCCGGCCTGGCCGCCGGCGATGGGCAATGGAAGATGCGCGTGGAACATGTGCAGCCCGCGGCCCTCGCCGCCTACTGCGAGAGGCTTGGCATTCCCCGACGCGAGCGATTCGACATACCGAGTCCGTTCATCGTCGACGCAGAGCTGTCGCAACAACTCTACGGGGTGAACTGGTGTTCCGAGATGGACGATGATCGCTTCAAGCGCAGTGAAGTGCTTGCCAGTGCAATCATCGGCCTGTATGCCCGACACGCGGGCCGGTCCGTCGACCTGCCCGTAGTGCACAGCGAGCGTGCGCTGGTGCGCGCGGTCAAGGCCCGTCTGCGCGACGACCTGCACGTACGCCTGACCCTGTCTACGCTTGCGTGCGAATTCGGTGTGACACCCTTCGTGCTGCTGCGCGCCTTTGTACGCGAAGCGGGCCTGAGTCCGCATGCCTTTCAGCAGCAGGAGCGCGTACGCAGCGCGATGCCCTTGCTGCGCGGCGGCAGGCCCATCGCGGAGGTAAGCGCGCTGACCGGCTTTTCGGACCAGTCACACTTAACACGCGTGTTCAAGCAGCAGACCGGCGTGACGCCGAAGGTGTATCAGGCCGCCTTCTCATGCAGGACGCTCTCGACGCACTGACTCGGCCCAGTGGTTTACTTCGCATACGAATTATCGTATATACTTCGCATACGAACTAACACTGGATGCCTGCACGGCATCACGCAACCCATCTGGAGACCGACCATGACCTCGGAAATTCGCGTTGACGTTACCAGCGGCGTTTTGACCATTACGCTTGCCCGGGCGGACAAGAAGAATGCCTTGACGAACGAGATGTACGGTGCACTTGCCGACACTATCGAGCAGGCACAGCAGGACCGCAATATCCGGGTATTGCTGCTGCAGGGGGACGGGGACATTTTTACGGCGGGCAATGATGTGGGCGAATTCGCAGCGATAGCGGCGGGAAATGGCCCCAGCGAACGCCACGTGCACCGCTTTCTGCGCGCCCTTGCCAACTCGACCGTACCGATTGTCGCCGCGGTCAACGGCAAGGCCGTCGGCGTCGGCACCACCATGCTGCTGCATTGCGATTACGTCGTGCTCGCGCAGGACGCTCAACTGATCACGCCCTTCGTGAACCTTGCCCTTGTTCCCGAGGCGGCTTCGAGTTACCTGCTTCCCCTGCGCATCGGGCACGTCAGGGCCTTCGAGATGTTCGCGCTGGGCGAGCCGCTTGACGCGCAAACCGCCGTGGCATGGGGCATCGCGAACAAAGTTTGCGCTAATGACCAACTGCGGGCGGACGCGCGCCTGATGGCCGAAAAGATTGCCGCCAGGCCCGCTGGCTCGCTTAGCGCAATGAAAAAGCTCATGCGCGACGCGGAGAAACTGGTTTCGCAGATGAACAGCGAAAGCGCCAGGTTCGAGGAGCGGCTGGCCAGTGCCGAAGCCAAGGAAGCATTCTCGGCCTTCGCCGAGAAGCGCAAACCGGACTTCACCAAGGTCGCCCTGCAGTAAGTCGAGTGTCTCGCTGTCCGGCCGCTGCCCAGGTTACACCTCGCCCTCGTCGGCGGCCGGAAACTTCGTCTGCAGGCTGGTCAGCCACCGCGCTACCACGTTAATCTCGGCCGCGGTGAAACCTTCGGTCAGCCTGGCATTCAATTCCTTCATACCAGCCTTGGAGCGCAAGCGAGCCGAGCGTCCTGCCTGCGTCAGCCATAGGCGCGATGCACGGCGATCGGTCTCGTCCGGCCGGCGCTCGATAAGGCCCGCCCTTTCGGTCCGGTCAGCCAGACCGCTCATCCCGGGTGCGCCCAGATCCAGCGCTGCGGCAGCCTCGCTCATCAGCGCGCCGTCGTTCCTGCCCAGAAAGAAAAGCAGCCCAGCCTGGGCCGCTGTCGCGCCACCCGTAGCCGTGCGCGCTTGTGACCACCGATGCAGTCGACGCTGGCCGACATTCAATAGATAGACGAGGCGATGCTCCATGTCTGTGACGGATAAAGGATGCCATTTAGTTCACATGCGAATTTTATCACGTGCTCGGTGTCAGCATTAGCCTGACTTTGGTCGGTCACGGCAATGAACCTCTGTCGACTCCGTCGGCACACCACCTCGAAGGAACATAGCGCGTGGCTCTGGCACGGTCGCGCTGTCTGTACAAACTTATATCCAAGATATGTATGCACTGGCTCCGAGGGGTGAGCTACGCGAGAGTCGAGTCTGCATCTTGCCAAAGCCGCCAGTCGGCGACCCTAGCTCGGACGGCCGCGGCCGGCCAGGAGCCGTCATTCACCGCTATGTTCGCGGGCCCCGCAGCCGGAACACCCCGTGCGCCCGGGGGCCGCCTTGCTTTGTGGCCGGTGGGCGCCGCAAAGCGCAAGCGGGTCTTCACGCGTGCCAGAAAAGCGACAGCCCTGCACGTCCGATCGGCTATCATGCCAATCCTCTCCGAAGTGGCCCCCTATGATTTCCGTCCGTAATGTTACGCTGCGTCGTGGCGTCAATGTCGTACTCGACCGCGCGTCCGTCACCTTCAACCCCGGTGAAAAGATTGGTCTTGTCGGCCGCAATGGCGCCGGCAAGTCGTCCTTCTTCAGCCTTCTCAACGGCACGCTGCACGAAGACGGCGGCGAGTTCTCGATTCCCGCTGCATGGAAGATGGGCCAGGTCGCGCAGGAGATGCCGGAGACCGAGCAGAGCGCGACCGACTTCGTAGTCGAGGGTGA
>NZ_BAAILO010000246.1:0-1006 GCF_054589115.1 Cupriavidus sp. 8B
TGGCATGGCGAAGTGGCTCACGGCATGGCGAAACAACCCGGAAACGCCTTGGATGGCCGAGACGCCAAGCAGCGCGCAGCAGCAGGCGCTCAAGGAGTGGTACGTTTCCATCCTTACCCAACGCGAGGTCGAGCAGCCGGTCCCGAGCGGCCCTGCCGTTGGCATTGACGTTGGCGTGGCCCGCTTCGCAACCCTGAGCGACCGCACGTATCTCGCGCCGCTCGCCAGGTTCAAGAGACACGAGCAGCGCCTCGCGAAGTATCAGCGCCGCATGTCGCGCAAGCAGAAAGGTAGCTCCAACTGGAAGAGGGTGAAGGCCCGTGTGCAACGCATTCAGGCGCACATCGCGAACACCCGCTTGGACTTCCTGCACAAAGCCTCAAACACGATCAGCAAAAACCACGCAATGATCGCTGTCGAGGACTTGCAGGTAAGAAACATGAGCAAATCGGCAAGCGGTACCGCCGATGCACCGGGGCGCAACATCCGCGCAAAAAGCGGCCTCAACAAGGCCATTCTGGATCAGGGATGGTTCGAATTCCGACGCCAGCTTGAGTACAAGACGGATTGGCGTGGAGGCTTCTTCGTCGCCGTTCCACCGCAAAACACTAGCCGGACCTGCCCGTGCTGTGGCCATGCATCGGCCGAGAATCGCAGGACGCAGGCAAAGTTCGCATGCGTGGCGTGCGGCTTCGAGGAGCACGCCGATGTGGTCGGCGCGATCAATGTTTTAAGGGCGGGACACGCCCGGTTCGCCTGTGAAGTGAGCGGTGCAGTAAGGCCGCCAGCAGCAGGAACCCACCGAAGCGACTTGGTATGCAGCTCCACGCTGCCACCGAGAGCGGTAGGAATCTCCTCCCTTTCCGCGCGACGCGCGGCAGCCGAAGGCTGAGGGAGGGGAGGATGTCAACTATCGGAATAGCGCCTGATCCCTGATCGTTGCCGCTGCCGGCGGACAACCGTGAGTACCACGACACCGAACGAGAGAGACCTTGGAATTTTACGT
>NZ_BAAILO010000247.1:0-7512 GCF_054589115.1 Cupriavidus sp. 8B
GTGGGGTGGCTTAGCCAGGAGCCACTTCAAGCGAAGCCCGCGGTGTTTTCCAGCACGACAGCGTAACCACTCCCCCGCCCCCCCAAATCCGACCCCTAAGGGTTTCCACCGCTAGAGATCTGAAACCGGTTTCCTATAATTCTGAAACCGGTTTCAGAACCGTATTTGCCGAGCGCTGCGACGCCAGCGACACATTCCACAGAACGTGCAGGAGACATAGATGAATATCCAACGCTTGTTGCGCCACATGGCCGCGCCCGTGCTCACGTTGCTGGTCCTGGCGAGCGCCTCGATCGGGGTCCAGGCACAGACCGTCGCCGAGATCGTCAAGCGGGGCAAGGTCACCATCGGCGTGGTGACCGGTGCGCCGCCCTTCGGCACCACGGACGCCACCGGCAAGCCCGCCGGCTATGACGTCGATGTGGCCAACCTGCTGGGCAAGTACCTTGGCGTGCCGGTCGATATCGTGCCGCTCACTTCGCCCAGCCGGATTCCGGCGCTGGAAGCCGGCAAGGTCGATTTCCTGGTCGCTACCTTGGCGCCGACGCCCGAGCGGGCGCGGGCCATCATGTTCAGCTCGCCCTACAGCGCCTTCGAGCTGACCCTCTTCGCGCCTGTCGCAGCCAAGTACGCCAAGCTGGCTGAACTTGGGAAGAAGAAGGTTGGCGTGACACGCGGCACCACGCAAGACACGGCATTGACCCGGCTGGCCGTGCCGGGCATGAATATCGTCCGCTTCGAGGATGACGCCACCTGCGCGCAAGCGTTGATCAGCAACCAGGTCGACGCCATCGCCCTGCCCAGCACCACCGGCAACGAGATCATGAAGGCACGCGGCGCCGGCAAGTTCGACGCCAAGTTCGCCTTCTCGGTACAACCGAACTCGATGGCCGTGCGCAAGGACGCCTTCGAGCTGCGCCAGTGGCTCAACACCACCATCTCCTACGTCAAGCTCAATGGCGAACTCGACGCCATTGCACAGAAGTGGACCGGCAAGCCACTGCCCGCGCTGCAGACGTTCTGAACCCGGCAAGCCCGACGTTGCGCGCCAGCGCCAGCCGGCGCGCCAGGAGACCCGCATGAACTACCAATTTGAATGGACCCCGGTGTTGTCGCAGTTGGATCGCTTCGCGGAGGGCGCGGCCATGACGCTGGCGCTCAGCTTCGGCTCGATCCTGCTAGGCACCCTGGTCGGTACCGCCGGCGCCATTGCCGCGGCTTTCGGCGGTCCCTGGCTCCAGCGCGCCGCCAGGGCGTACGTCGAGGCCATCCGCAACACGCCGTTCCTGATCCAGCTCTTCATCATCTTCTTCGGCTTGCCTACCGTCGGCCTGCAGATCGATGCCATCACCGCAGCGGTGATTGCCATGACCGTCAACCTCGGCGCCTACTCGACCGAGATCATCCGGGCCGGCCTGCAGGCGGTTCACCGCTCGCAACTCGAAGCCGCCGCGGCGCTGGGCATGACACGCTGGCAATTGATCCGCCACGTCGCCCTGGTGCCGGCCTTCGAGAAGGTCTATCCGGCACTGACCAGCCAGTTCACGCTGATGATGCTGACCTCGAGCGTAGTGTCGGCGATTTCGGTGGAAGAGTTGACGGCGGTCGCAAGCCAGATCGATTCGCAGACCTTCCGCACCTTCGAGAGCTACATCCTCGTCATGTTCATCTATATCGGGCTGGCACTGCTGCTGCGCGCCATGTTCGCCCTGATCGGCAATCTCGTTTTCAGGCGGCGCCGCGTGGTGGCACGCGCTAGAAAGGTCGCGCGCACTGCCCGCGTTCAGCCCATGGCGCATGCGCAGCTGACGCCGGCGGTTGCAGGGAGCGCAAAATGATCACCGAGTTCTCCTGGAATCATCTTGAAATCCTGCTCCTGGCAGCACGCTGGACGCTGTGGGTGACCTTGCTGGCCGCTATCGGCGGCACGCTGGCCGGCTTCATGGTGGCGCTGGCGCGCACCTCGAGAAGCGCCTTCCTACGCCTCGCCAGCACGGTCTATATCCAGGTCGTGCAAGGCACGCCCGTGCTGATCGTGCTGTTCCTGAGCTACTACGGCCTCTCCGTGCTTGGCCTCAAGCTGTCGCCGATGGTCGCGGCCATGCTGGCGATGTCGATCTACGCCAGCGCCTATCTTGGCGAGATCTGGCGCGGCTGCATCGAGGCCGTGCCGCAAGGGCAGTGGGAGGCCAGCGAAGCGCTCGCCCTCACCCGCTGGCAGCAACTGCGCTTTGTCGTGCTGCCGCAAGCCGTCCGGCTGGCCCTGCCGCCCACGGTGGGCTTCTCGGTCCAGCTGATCAAGAACACCTCGATCACTTCCATCATCGGCGTCATCGAACTGACCCGCGCCGGCCAACTGATCAACAACGCGACCTTCCAGCCCTTCGCGGTCTTCGTCGTCGTCGCACTTATCTACTTCGCGCTTTGCTTCCCGCTTTCGTCGGCAGCCAGGCGCATGGAAAGGAGGCTCCATGTCCATCGTTGAAGCACGAGACGTGCACAAGTCGTACGGCCCCGTCGAAGTCCTGAAGGGCGTGTCGTTTGCCATCGAACCGGGCCAGGTGGTCGCCATCATCGGCCGCAGCGGCTCCGGCAAGAGCACCATGCTGCGGTGCCTGAACGGGCTGGAGACGATCAACGCCGGCAATATCACGGTCGCCGGCCACAAGCTGGATCACGACAGGAAGCGATTGCTCGACCTGCGCCGCGACGTAGGCATGGTATTCCAGAGCTACAACCTCTTTCCGCACCTGACCGTGGGCGAGAACATCGCGCTGGCGCCGTCCATCGTGAAAAAGATGGCCGCGGGCAAGATCGACGGCATCGTCGATCAGGTGCTGACCCAGGTCGGCCTGCTGGACAAGAAGGACTGCTACCCCGAGCAGCTCTCGGGCGGCCAGCAGCAGCGCGTGGCCATCGCCCGTTCGCTGGCGATGGAACCGAAGGTGATGCTGTTTGACGAGGTGACCTCCGCGCTCGATCCGGAGCTGACGGCGGAAGTGCTGCGTGTGATGGAAAACCTGGCCGCCTCCGGCATGACCATGGTGCTGGTGACGCATGAGATGGAGTTCGCGCGCCGCATGGCGCATACCACCATCTTCATGCACCAGGGCAAGGTGCATGAGGCGGGCCCGTCAAAGGCGCTGTTCGCGCAGCCGCGGACACCGGAACTGCAGCAATTCCTGAGCGCTGGAGCACTGAAATGACCCAGCGGCAACAAGGTAGCTCTTCCCCGCCGCCGGTGCTGATTTCGCTCACCGCCTATGGCGCCGACCTCGCCCGCCGCGACGGACAGGCCGCGCTGGCGCGGATTGCCGCGGCAGCAGGCGCGGACGGCGTGGAATACCGCGGCGAACTCCAGCGTGGCCACAAGGATGAAGTCAGGGAACAGCGCGAGGTCGCCGAGCAGCACGGGCTGGCCGTGGTCTGGTCGAGCCCGGAAGGCCTCTGGAGCGAAGCCGGCAGCCTCGATGCCGCCGCGCTCGACCGCGCCTTCGCGACGGCGCTGGCGATCGGTGCCACCCGGGTCAAGATGTCGCTGGGCGGCTACCGCGAAGGCACGGCGCTTGAAGGGTTGCTCCCGTGGTTGCGCCACGACGGCATCGAACTCGTCGTGGAGAACGACCAGACCGCCCGTGCCGGCACCGTACCGCCGCTGCGCGACTTCCTCGCGCGTACCACGGCCCTCGGCAAGCGCGTGCCGATGACCTTCGATATGGGCAACTGGCACTGGACGGGCGAGGATCCGCTCGATGCCGCGCAGGCCTTCGCCGCCCAGGTCGGCTACGTGCACTGCAAAGGCGTGCTGCGCACGCCTGCCAAGTGGATCGCGGTGCCGCTGGACCAATCGGCGGCCCCGTGGCGCAGCGTATTGCGCCGCCTGCCCGCCGACGTTGCGCGTGCCATTGAGTTTCCGCTGCAAGGGCAAGACCTGGAAGACCTGGTGCAGGTCACGCGTAGTCATGTCGAACTGCTGCGCTCGGTGGAGATCCCCGCATGAGCCCCGATCTTGACATCGATCTTGACGTGGTAACGCTGGGCGAGGCGATGCTGATGCTGGTGGCCGGCGAAGCCGGGCCTCTCGAAGGCGTGCAGACCTTCCACAAACGCACCGCAGGTGCCGAGACCAATGTGGCCATTGGCCTGTCGCGCCTGGGCCTGAGGGTCGGTTGGGCCAGCCGCCTGGGCGATGATTCGATGGCGCGCTACCTGCTCGGTGAAATGCGCCGGGAAGGCGTGGATTGCAGCCAGGTGGTGTGCGAGCCCGGCGAGCGTACGGGTTTTCAGTTCAAGGGCCGGGTCGACGACGGCAGTGATCCGCCCGTCGAGTACCACCGCCGCGGCTCGGCGGCGAGCCGCATGCACCCTGCTCACATCGACGACAGGTGGTTGCGGCGCTCACGGCACCTGCACGTCACCGGCGTGTTCCCTGCGCTCGCCGAAGGCACGCAGGCCGCCACGCGCCAGGCCATCTCCACCATGCGGGCTGCCGGCCGCACGATCTCGTTCGATCCCAATTTGCGGCCCGCCTTGTGGGCCACGCCCGAGATGATGCGCGAGACGCTGAACGACCTGGCACAACAGTGCGACTGGGTGCTGCCCGGCATCGAGGAAGGCCGCTTCCTCACCGGGCATGCCGAGCCGGAACGCATTGCCGCCTTCTACCGTGAACGCGGTGCCAGGCTGGTAGTCGTGAAGCTGGGCGCAGACGGCGCCTACTTCGATGGCGAGGCCGGCACCGGCCATGTCCTGGCGTTCAGCGTCGAGCGTGTTGTCGACACCGTTGGCGCCGGCGATGGCTTTGCCGTGGGCGTCATCAGCGCGCTGCTGGAAGGCCGGCCGGTGGCCGACGCCGTCCGGCGAGGCGCATGGATCGGCGCGCGGGCGGTGCAGGTACGGGGCGATACGGAAGGCCTGCCGACCCGTGCCCTGCTGGCTGCCGCCAGCCTGTGAAACCACAGCAAGGATTTCCTATGCGCAAGAATGTACTGGTGTTCCGTCCCATTCCGCATGACCTTCTCGCCAGGATCGAGTCTGAGCATGACGTGATCGTCGCCGACCCGCGCCAGCCGGCACAGCAGCCGGCCTTTCGCGCCGCGCTGGCAACCGCCCACGGCCTGATCGGCTCCAGCGTCAAGCTCGGCGCGGCCGAACTGGCCGACGCCGGCCAGCTGGAGGTGATTTCGAGTATCTCGGTGGGGGTCGACAACTATGACCTTGCCTGCCTGCGCCAGCGCGGGATTGCGCTGTGCCATACGCCCGGCGTACTCACTGAAACCACCGCCGACACCGTCTTTGCTCTCATCATGGCAACCAGCCGCCGCCTGGTCGAACTTGCCGCCCATGTACGCGAAGGCCGATGGGCTGCCAATATCGGTGAGAACCTGTTCGGCTGGGACGTTCACGGCAAGACCCTGGCGATCCTCGGCTTCGGGCGCATCGGCCAGGCGGTGGCGCGCCGCGCGGCGCTTGGCTTCGGCATGGAAGTGCTCTACGTCAACGAGATGGCCGGGGAACCGCCCGATCTCGTGGGACGCGCCACCCGGACGGACCTCGACGACGCCTTGCGGCGAGCCGATGTCGTCGCCGTCACGCTGCCCCTGACCGAGAGCACGCGCGGCTTGATGGGCCGGCGCGAGTTCGCGCTGATGAAACCGGGCGCCATCTTTGTCAACGGTGCCCGCGGCCAGATCGTGCAGGAAGGCGCGCTGCTCGATGCGCTCGACAGCGGCCACCTGCGCGCGGCCGGGCTCGACGTCTTCGCCACCGAGCCGCTGCCGCTGGATTCGCCGCTGCGCAGCCATCCGCGGGTGATGGCCCTGCCCCATATCGGCTCGGCCACGCACGAGACCCGTCGCGCCATGGCCGAACTGGCCACCCGCAATCTGCTGGACGCGCTGGCCGGCCGGCCACCCGCCGCGCGCTTCGATCTGTCAGCCCATGCCGCCTAGGCCGCGGTCCAATTTCCCCCGCAAGGACAATCCGCAATGCCCCGTTCCATTCCCACGCTGTGCGGCTCGATCATGGGCGAGCCCTTCACCTTCAACGTGCGCATCCACAACGCTGCCTATCGGGCGCTCGAGATCGACTACACCTTTGTGTGCTTCGGCGTGCAGGACGTGCCTGGCGCCGTGCAATCGATCCGGGCGCTGGGCGTGCGCGGCATGAACGTGTCGATGCCGCACAAGCAGGCCGTCATCCCCCACCTCGACCGGCTCGACGAGACCGCGCGCGCCATTGGCGCGGTCAATACCATCAACAATATCGATGGCGTGCTGACCGGCTACAACACCGATTGCATCGGCGCCGTGCGTGCCTTCGAGGAGGTCACCGGACTGGCGGGCAAGCGCATCGCGCTGCTTGGCGCTGGCGGCGCCGCGCGTGCCATGGCCTACGGCTTGGTTGAGGCCGGCGCCGCAGTGACCGTGTTCAATCGCACCGCGGCGCGCGGCGAGGAACTGGCCGCCTCGCTTGGCCTGCGCTTCGGTGGCGCCTTGGCCGACTTCCGTGCGGCAGACTTCGACATGCTCGCCAACGCGACGGCCGCCGGCTTTCGCGCACCCGATGTCAACCCTGTCACGGGGCAGCTCGCATCCCATTTGATTGTCATGGATGCTGCGTTTATCCCGGTCAGGAGCAAACTGATCCGGGATGCCGCCGCGCTTGGCTGTCGCACCATCGACGGCACGCGCATGATGTTGCACCAGGCATGTGCCCAGGTCGAGTTCTACACCGGCTGTGCACGCGCGCCGATCGAGACGATGGAGGCGGCGCTGCTCGAGGAGATCGCACGCCTGTCTTAGAAACTATCATCCAGCTCAAGGGGGCGATCGCGGACGGCAAGCAGCAGGCGGCGGGCAAATCGCGTCTGTTGAAGATTGGCTTTCTCGGCGGCAGGCTCTATGAACGGCACCAACCGTTGGTTACCGAATCCAGGGCCGCGCACCCCGAGTAGGTTGGGGGAAGTGTGCGATGTGTATTGCTTGTGGCCCGCTGACGCGGGGGTGTCTCTTGTGGGCGGGGTTTTGATGCTTCTAGCTGCTGATGCAGAATAGCGTGAGTGGGCGATGTTTTAGCGCTTCTAGCTGCTGATGCGGAATAGCGTGAGTGGGCGATGTTTTAGCGCTTCTAGCTGCTGATGCAGAATAGCGTGAGTGGGCGATGTTCTAGCGCTTCTAGCTGCTGATGCAGAATAGCGTGAGTGGGCGATGTTCTAGCGCTTCTAGCTGCTGTCGCCGGCTGTACGGTGTTGGCCGTTTTGGAACGTGTGAGATGTCACTTTTCTTTACTCGTAAAGAAAAGTAACCAAAAGAAAGCGATCCTTGCAGGAGGCTGGCTTGTCAGGGTTGCGCAGCCCAATGATTTCGTCGTACGGCCCCGGGTTTTAATTAACTCGTGCCGTTACCGATTTAAATCGCCACGATCCTGTTAATGACGCTGGTTTCGTGGTGACGCCCCCGGTAGTAGCATCCCAGCCCATTCGCCCATCTTCCGGTACCGGATCGGAGCATC
>NZ_BAAILO010000248.1:0-4439 GCF_054589115.1 Cupriavidus sp. 8B
GTGCGGCGCCACGCCGGCCTTGCCTTCGCCGGGAAGACCTTCACGCAGGACTGGCTGATCGTCGACGCGCTGAACGTGCCCAACCCGATCGACCACGTCGAATTCCTGTGCGACCCGCGCCGCCCTACACCACACATGGTTGCCCCGGGCGGCAGGCAACGCTGGGAATTCATGCTGCAGCCCGGCGAGACGCGTGAGCAGATGGAATCGCCGGACAGGATCCGCGAACTGCTCGCCCCTTGGTGCAAGCCGGAGGACATCACGATCGAGCGCACAGCGGTCTACCGGTTCCATGCACGCATCGTCGATCGCTTCTCCAAGGGCCGGGCCTTCCTGGTGGGCGACGCCGCGCATATCACGCCGCCCTTCGTCGGCCAGGGGCTCGTTGCCGGACTGCGCGACGTGGCCAACCTGTGCTGGAAGCTAGCATGGGTCGTGCAGGGAAGGGCGACGCCCGCCATTCTCGACACCTACGACACCGAGCGGCGCCCACACGCCCGCTCCATCATCAATCTAGCGCTCCTGATGGGCCGGCTGGTGATGCCGGGCAACAGGCTGGTGGCATTCGCCGTCCATGGCACGATGGCGCTGATGCAGCGCATGCCCTGGGCTCGAGCCTTCTTCGAGGACCTGAAGATCAAGCCGCCAGCGCGTTTCAGGCGCGGCCTGTTTCAGCGCGGCAAGACTCGCGCGAGGCTGGTGCGCGGCGGTTTGCTGCCGCAAGGGCTTGTGCGCCGCGGGCCCGGCGCGCCCATCGTGCCGAGCGACGATGTGCTCGGGGCGCGGCTCGTGCTGGCGGGATTCGGCTGCGATCCCGCGCCGCCGCTGGACCGTAGCCTCCTGGCGGCATGGCGACAGGCAGGCGGCGTCATCATGCAGCTGCGCCATTGCGGGCAAGGCGAGTATGGGCCGCAGGAGGCGCACGAACGGCAGGATGGACATTCTTGGGAGGACATGTCGGACCAGCTTATCCCGGGGGCCGCACCCGTCGGCTGGATCGCGGTCGTGCGTCCCGACCGCACCGTGCTGCACGACGGCCCGCTCGAAGCCGTCGACGACATCGTCCGAGAGTCGCTTGCAATGCTGGGAGTGGGCGGCCCGCTGCGAGAAGGCTTGCCTCCCGCGTTGCGGGCCTTCGGCTGACATCGGCTTGCCTGAGCACGCGGGCTCCGGCTATCAACGCATGACAATTATTACAACGGGAGACAAGACGGTGAAAATTCGTTCAATCATGTCCGCAGTATTCGCGCTAGGCGCAGTGCCCGCTTCGGCGCAGTCCAGTGTTACGCTATACGGCGTAGTTGATACCAACGTCGAGTATGTCAATCGGGTCGGATCGGTCCCGTTGCCGACGAACTTTTACAACTCAGGGCAAGGACATAGCGTTGTCCGTATGAACTCCGGTGGCGTTGCTGGCTCACGTTGGGGTCTACGGGGAGAGGAGGATCTGGGTGGGGGGATGAAGTCGCTTTTCGTATTAGAGGGCGGGTTCCAGGCCGATACCGGGGCCTTGGAGATGCCGAGCACACTCTTTGATCGACAGGCGTACGTTGGGCTGCGCAGCAATAGTTTCGGCCAACTGACCTTCGGGCGCCAGTACACGTCTCTCTTTTTGGGATTGGCCAATTTCATGCCTGCGAGCTACGCAGTTCAGTATGAACCGATCGCAGTGATAGCCGGTCCGAACTTCCGGGAGAACAATACAGTCCAGTATGCGGCCGCAGCAGGGCCTGTGACAGCGATTGCCCATTGGTCCTTTGGTGTCGGCGTATCTTTGCCACCTACCAGTCCGTTTGCACAGCAAGTCATGGTCGGCGGCAATGGCGAGATGCCGGGGCGGTTCCGCGCTGACACTGGGTATGGTGCTGCACTGATCTATATGCCTGGCGCGTTCGGCTTCACGGTGGACTACGATCAATACAACCCGTCAATCGCTCAGGGCAGTGGTACCAATAAGCGCGCAGCGGTCGCCGCGAGCTTTACCTTCGATGGCAAGGCTAAGCTAATGGGTGGGTATCGTTGGGGGCAAAACAAGGATCAGAATGGCTTAACAGTCCTGCGCGATGACTACTACTGGTTGGGCGCGAATTACCAATTGACTCCCGTGGTCGAGCTGACGCTTGAGTATGACTACGAGAATATCCGGCGTCTGAACGGCAACGCTGCGGTCGCGAATCCTTGGCAACTGATTTTTATGGCGAGATATAGTTTGAGCAAGAGAACGGATCTATATCTGTCCACAGCCTATGCGCGGAACGCCGGATTGATGCTCGAATCATCAGCGTCGGGCTATGGGGCAAGCCTTTTTCTGAATAACAGTTACGCGCCAGGGGTCGGGCAGACATCGATGATCGGCGTTGCAGCAGGAGTCCGCCATATTTTTTGATACGGTTCGACGCTGAGTGCCGAAAGCTCCGACTCCCGGCATTGGTCCGAGTCGCTTTTGACTTTTGCCACAGGGTGGCCATGCTGAAGCGACGTACCTATCCCTTAGGCCTTCAAGCTGAGCCTGGGCGCAGGCGTGCGCCGATGTGCACCCGATGTAAGTGCCCGAGTGTTCCGGTGATCGAAAAGGTTTGCGCGGTGCTCCCTTGGCGCTGGCCGTGACAGGTGCCAATCAACTGGATCTGGTCATCTTCGACGTCCTGGTCCATGCAATACCAGCACTGCCACGACTGTCCGGCCGAGTATTCTCCGGCCGCCGAGGGCTATTCCGGCTGGATGCCGGCGGCTTTGATCACCTCAGCCCATTTCGCGGTCTCGCTGCGCACGAACGCTGCCAGCTCTTCTGGCGTCGATGGGGAGGGTTGGCCTCCTGTCTGGCTGAAGTGTTCGGTAGCCGCCGGGCTGGTGTCATCCAGTTTCATTTCAACTGGAAACCGCCTTTGGTCAGGCGACGCCCCTCACAAATTTGGCTATGTCGCTAACACCTAATCGGTGCGATATGCCGGGTTGGTCGCCGCGCCATACCGCATAATATGCGTCATGGGTAACATTTAGCGGTTAAGCGATTGCACGCCGACTGCTATATCCGCTGCGGTTGCCGCGAGAATCTCCCGATACGCATTCACCACGCCCTCCACCTGCCCGGGCGCGGGCACCTCTGTTTCGGTGCGGCCGCTCAGAACCTTGCCGTCCGGCAGTCGCCGCACGGTCCAGGCGATGGTCGCCGCTGCCCACTTGCCCACATTGGCGTCGAGGTTTACCACCTCGGTCGTTACCCGGAAGGCCGGATGCGTCGCCGACAGGCCGTGCCGGTAGACATCCACCGCATCAAGAGTCGATTGCAGTTGCTGCGACAGCGCATCGCGTAGCTCGTCGGGTAATGGGGACGTCCAGCGCGATGTGTCGGACAGCTTCACCCCCCCGCTGGTGCCGTCACGCACCACCAGCTGAATGCGGTTCAGCCGCTCGGGCACGCGCACCGGCGTGACCTCGATCCATAACGGGTCGCCGCTATGGCTGGCTCGCCCTGTCACGGCCGGCGCGGCGTTGGAGCGACTGGCAGCCAGCGTGTAGTAGCGCGCCTCGGGGGACGCGCAGCCGTTCATCATGGTCGTGGCCGCGGCGGCCAGTGTAAAAAGCATCGTCAGACGTTTCATCATTTCTCTTCCCTCTTGCCTTGCAGGAGCGCTTCGGGATGCCGCTCGAGATAATCGGTCAGCGTGCGCAGCGAGACTGCCGTTTGCGTGAGTTCCTGCATCATCCGACGCGTATCCTGCTGCAGCGATGCGTCGGGCGCCAGCGCGCCATTGGCCGTGGCGAGCGTGCGGCGCACATCCTTCAGCGCGGCGAGCACCTCTGGTGCCACATCGCCATTGACCTGTGCCACGAGCTTGTCCGCGTTGACGAGCATTTTGTTCATAGACACCATCGCCGTGCGCGCGTCCTGCCCGATCTGGTCGAACGGCACCTTACCGACCTTGGTCACAATGTCGCCAAGCTTGGCTTGCAGCTCGTCGAAGGTGCCCGGCGTGGTGGGGAACTCAGGCAGCGACGCGTTCAGGTCCAGATCAGCCGGCAGAGGCGCCTTCGGAAAGAAATCGAGTGCCACATATAGCTGGCCGGTCAGCAGGTTGCCGGTGCGCAACTGCGCACGCATGCCGCGCTGTACCAGGCTATGCACGATGGCGAGCTTGCGCGTGTCGTCAGCCACGTCTTTCTCGCGCAGACCCATGCGAGACGGATAGAGTTCCACCACCACGGGCATGCGGAAGGCCTTCTTGTCACGCTGGTATTCGATACCGATCGAGCGCACTTGCCCGACGGTCACACCGCGGAAATCGACTGGCGCACCTGGAGACAGGCCGCGCACCGACTGATCGAAGTTGAGCACTGCCAGTGCGGGGGCGAGTTCCTCCGGCTCCTTCATGGCTTCCGATTGGTCCGCCGCAAGCAGGAACTCGGTGTTCTCGGCGGCCGTGGCGTGCGCAGTCGAG
>NZ_BAAILO010000249.1:0-10878 GCF_054589115.1 Cupriavidus sp. 8B
CATTGCACTAATGTGCAGTCGTCGCCTGAAATCCGGTGTCCGGCCGATGCGGAGAGCGACTCGCCCCACATTACTGACCTGTGCACATTAATCGATGACCAGCGTATGGGTAAGCGCGCACAGCTCGAGCAGGCGATGCCAGTCCAGGTTCGAGCGCGCCAGGCGCGAAACCTCCAGCGCAAACACCGCGCCCACTTGCCCCATCGAGACATCCGCTACTAGCGTCTTGAAGTCCTCGCGGCCCGTCATCTGCGCGCCTGACTGACCGAGGTCCCGGTCCAGGATCTGGATCGACGTTTGCGGCCAGCCCAGCGCCAGCGCCTTGTCCTTCAACGCATACTGGCGCTCGGTGCTCTCCTGATGGTGCCGCACCTGGGCCAGCGTCGACTGGCGGATATAGATGTACGCCGGCTTGCTGTGATGTTGCGGGGTGATCTTGGTGTTCATCGACGGCCTCCTCGGTCGGCTCCAGCGCGGACCCGGCGGTGAGCCAAGCCTCGAGCATGTTGGCGATGAGTACGCCGGCCAATTGCGGGTCGATGGAGTGGGTGAGCGACAGCGGCGCCTGGCTCACCGACGCCCCTTAGAGCGCCTCGCGGCGGCGTAATAGTTCGCGATTGATCTCGCAAATCTCTTCGATGATCTCGCGGACCCGGTGATAGTTCGCCAAGCGTTCGGTGACGTCGGCGTGATCGGCTTGTGGCACGTAGTCCATTTGCGGTCGCCGGCCGGGAAAACTCACCGACAGATAGTACTTGGGGCCATGACCGGGGCCGTCGGCGCACTTGCAGCCAGGTTTGCCGCAGCGCTTGTAGCGCTCGATGAGCGAGCCACGCAAGAGCGTCTCCAACGCCGGCATGTGCCGCAGCAACTGTGCGCGACGCTTGCGTAAGGTAGACGACGGAATATCTTCCATGAGCGGACCACGTTAAAAACTGGTCTGATAGTAGGTCAATGAGATGCATTGATCAAGCTCCTTTGGTTGATGACTTCTTGGAGGATGAAGCGGCAAGCTGGTCGATCAACGCGATCAGCTCCAGCAGCATGCCCAGATCGAAGCGAGACACAGGGACCTCGCAATCGTCTTCGACTGCAGGCGCGCCCCAGTCGGTCCATTCGCGGGCGATGCTGAAGCTGCCGCGTTCTAGATGACCCAGCAGCAGTGTGTCGACGCCCGCCACCCGGCGCGTCTTCAGGACCGGAAAACGTTGGCCCCGGAGCGGATGAAACGGATGGCGGATCTCAGCCCATCCCAAATGCTCGTTGAGCGCTTGTGCAGTTCGCGCTGATCGTCCCCACGATCTCCGATCGCATCGCTCAGACGGTGGTCAAGCGATATCTGGAGCCGCTCGTGGAACCGGTGTTTCACGGTGACTCATACGGGTATCGTCCCGGACGATCGGCGCATCAGGCGCTCAACGTCACCCGGCAGCGATGCTGGGAGTACGAATGGGTGCTTGACCTCGACATCAAGAATTTCTTCGGTAGTATCGATTGGGAACTCATGATGCGCGCGGTGCGCTGTCACACGGACTGCGGGTGGGTGCTGCTGTATATCGAGCGCTGGCTCAAGGCACCCGTGCAAATGCCTGACGGGGCCGTGGAGTATCCGGACAAGGGCACGCCGCAAGGCGGTGTCGTCAGTCCGGTGCTGGCTAACCTGTTCCTCCACTATGCGTTCGACCGGTGGATGCAGAAATATCACCCGGACGTGCCATTCGCGCGTTATGCCGATGATGTCATCTGTCATTGCAAGAGCGAAGCGCAGGCGCGGCTGCTCAAGCAGGGGCTAGAGACGCGGCTGGCCGAATGCAAGCTGGATTTGCATCCAGAGAAGACCAAGATCGTGTATTGCAAGCAGGCCAACAGGCATGCAAGCTATCCGCTATGTCAGTTCGACTTCCTGGGCTATACGTTCAGACCGCGAAGTGTCAGAAGTCGGGTGGGTAAGCTGTCGGTTGGCTTCGTGCCTGCAGTCAGTAACAAGGCTGCAAAAGCGATGCGACAAGAGTTGCGTCGCCGCAGTGTGTTGCACCGCTATGACTTGAGTTTGACTGAGTTGGCGGACCGAACGCGTCCGACGTTGCTTGGTTGGATTCACTACTACGGTCGATTCTATCGGTCTGCGCTGGGGCGGGTACTGCTTGTGCTCGATGCCGCACTGGTCCGCTGGGCGCAACGGAAGTACAAACATCTCCGCGGTCGTAAGCTGCGTGCAGCGGCATGGCTACGAGACGTCAAGTCTCGGCAGCCGGGCCTCTTTGCGCACTGGGCCGTGGAGACCACGGTTGGACGATAGGAGCCGGATGAATCGAGAGGTTCACGTCCGGTTCTGTGAGGGCGTGAGGGTGCGATTCCCTTGCGCTACTCGACTATCCAGGGCGTGTCGGCACCGGGGCCAACGGCACCTGTTGAGGGAAGCCGTTAGAAAGGCCCGGGAAGCCGACGCGCAACGAGGTATCGTCTTTGGAACTACGCGAGTCCGTGTACTTGGCAGTGTTATCTGAACGATAATCTAGCCCGAGCTGGGCCACGATGGGCTCATACTGTGAACCGTATCGGGTGGGCGAAAAGTTGGCGAAGGCATCGAAGATCGCGGTGTACTGTCGGCCGAAGGTGAAGCGGCCAATCTGTTCGCTCTGCAAGCCAACGTATGCTTGCCGGCCAAACAGCCGGCCTCCTCCCGTCAGCTTGCCGTCATCCACACCAAAGCCGCTCTCCAGTACGTACACGGCTTTGAGGCCTTGCCCGAGGTCTTCCAGCCCGCGCAAGCTCCAGCGCGAGCCGGATAGCCCGCCAGAGTTGAGGGCGAGCCTGTTTCCTGCTTGGCTGGGGAATCCCGGCTGGAGCGGTGTAGTAGGGGACATATTGGTCACATACTCGATATTGGCATCCGCGACGCCATACAGCGTCACGCTCGATTGAGCCTGCGCTGTTGCCGTGCCGGCACAGAAGGCTGCGAGTGAGAAAAGCGCTCTCTTCATGTTCATCGTCTCCTCATGGTTGTTCTTGTGTAGTGGAAAAATCGCAGCAGGCCGTTCAGCGCGTGGCCGGGTTGCCAGCCGTGCGCCTCAATGCCTGGACAATGGCCCGATAGGTCCGTTGCCGGAGCGGCTCTTGTGCGCTGGCTTCGCCCAAATCGGTGGAGAGCTGTACAATCACTGCCTCGCCCTTGGGGGCAATCCACTTGCGTTGCCCATAATGGCCAGCGCAGTTGTAGGAGTCGTAGGCGTCGTGGTTGATCCACCATTGGTTGTGGTATGACCCTCCCGGCCGGCTCGGACCAGACGGGCTCGCCGCGAAAGCGGACTTGTCGCCGCCCTTGCGAATGTCAGCCACGATTTCGCTGGGCACGATGCGCTTGCCGTTGAAGACACCATCCAGACGCATCATTTCGCCGAAGCGTGCGAGGTCGCGCAGGTTCGCACTCATGCCGGCCGCGGTCCACTCCGCCTTCTTCACATCGAGCACCATGTCGGCGTCCTGCTCCGCGCCGAGCGGCGACCAGAAGCGCTCACTGAACAGTTGCGACATGCTCTTGCCTGTGGCGCGCTGCATGACCCAGCCTAATGCCTGAGTACTGCCGTTGTCGTAGCGGAACGGTCCAGTACCATGCTCCCCCGCCGGTTGCGCGCTCATCAGCAAGGCATAGGCACCGTCCGGGCCCTTGTAGTCCTTCGGCCGGGGCATGACACCGAGCGCCTGGTGAAAAATGCGCTGCACCGATCCACTCTGGTGGATATCGTCTCCAAAGCGATAATTGGCACGCATATCCAGCAGTTGCTGCAGCGTGGCGCCGCCCAATGCAGACGCAGCCAGCTCCGGCACGTAACGCTTGGCCGGTGCGCTCAGATCGAGCGTGCCTTCGTATGCCAGCGTCGCGGCCAGCGTGCCGACCAGGCTCTTAGTGCAGGAGAACATGCCGTGCAGTGTGGTGGGCCGCATGTCGCCGAGAAAGCGTTCGAATACGACGCGCCCCTGGTACAGGACGAGAATCGCATCCAATCCGGTGCGCCGGTAGAACTCGCGCATCGAAATCGGGTTGCCGTTGTCGTCGCGCGTTTGGATGCTCTCCACGTCCAGCGGCCTTCCCTGCGGGAGCGGCAAAATGGCGTTCGTGCCGCGCGACACGCGCGCAGTCGGGAAGTTGCTCGCGCTATGCATGATGCTCCAGCGCACGAAACGCGGGGCGCCTTGATTTTGCAGCGTAATGAGGTTTTCCGGTGCTGGTGGGAAGCCCACCATGATGCCCTGCTCGCTTGGCACATCAAGGTTGTTCTCGGCGGCGTTGCCGATCCTCTCGGCGGCGAGGCAGTTCGCGCCGGCCGCCAGCAGGGCGGCAGTGGCGCACAGGCGTAGCATGTATGTCATGGGAGATCCGTTTGAATAGATGTGGGGCCAGGTGAAAAGACGAGCGCATGTATGCGCGGCGTGCACAAACACGCCGCGTCAGCGATCCGCTTGCGGCTAAAAGGGGAAGTGCTAGGCGCCGGTGTGTACCCGAAAGCCAAGCCCCGGCGACACCACTGTGGTTTCGCCGTCGTGTAGCTCGACGGTTTCGATGCTGCCGTTTGCCATTGATTCGGCAGCAAACTCGGCAATATTGCGTAAGCGCGAGGCCGGGATTCCACAGGCGCTGAGCCGCACCTCCAGCTCCGTGGCATTGGCATCGGCCAGAACCGCCGACAGCGCATCCTTCAGCGCCGCCGGGTCCAGCGAGCGCACGAAGGCAGGCAAATCACCGCCGTCCAGCGGCGGATTGAACAAGGCGGGATCCCTTGCAAGATGATCAAGGCCCAGCGCCTCCAGCAATGCCAGCAGTTGCCGTGGCGTGTTCGCGCCGATGGCGAGCCAGCCATCCCGCGTGCGGAAGAAGTCGGCGGAGGGGCTGCCCGAGTAGCCCTGGTTCCCCTGCCGGGGAGGCGTGGTGCCGCGTGTGAGCGCGGCGCAGGTCAAGGGATACATCAATTGCATGCCGGCGCTGGCCATGGAGATATCGAGCAGCATGCCGCGCCCGGTATGCTCGCTCTCGCGTACGCCGGCGAGGATGGCAAATGCGGCTAGCAACCCCGTGGCGGAATCGATCACCGGGAAGCCGGTCTTGATCGGCGGATCGCCCTCGTTGCCGGCCATAAATGCCATGCCGGTGGCGGCCTGCACCACATGATCGTAGGCGGGGCGGTTCTCCCATTCCGTCGCCCCGCGCCCGAAGCCGGAGATGCTGCAGTAGACGACGCGCGGGTTGAGTTCGCGCACCGCCTCGAAGCCCAGGCCGAAGCGCTCGAGCACGCCGGGCCGCAGGTTATCGACAAAGACATTGCAAGAGGCGGCCAGCTTCCGCGCCTGCTGCCGTCCGTCCTCACTGCAAAGGTCGAGGGCAAGCGAAGACTTGCCCGCGTTCAGCGCGACAAAGCCCTCGCGGCCCCCGCCGGCGCGACGCATGACGTCGCCGCCGTTGGCGTTTTCAACCTTGGTCACATCGGCCCCGAGCTGGGACAGCAAGAACGTGGCGAAAGGGCCGGCGATGACGTGCGAGAAATCGAGGATGCCGATGCCGGCGAGCGGAGTAAATGCCTTGGTGGGCGGAGTAGCGGACGTAATTGGCATGGCGGCCTCATTCGATCGTGATGCGGTTTTTGTCGATTACCTGCCGCATCCTGGCGGTTTCCTCGGCGATCAGGCGGGAGAAACCCTCCGGTGTCGGGCTCGGGTCGATGAACGTCCCCGTCTCGGCATAGAAGCGGCGCAGCCCCGGATCCGCGAGCGCCTTGAGCATGGCGGCATGCAAACGCGCCACCAAAGGCTTAGGCAGGTTCGCCGGAGCCCAGATGCCGCTCCATGAGTCCAGCGTCAGATCGGTACGGCCGAGCACCTCATTTAAAGTGGGTACCTGGGGCAGCGTGGGTATCCGCTGCGCCGAGGTCACTGCAAGCGCCCGCACCTTGCCATTGGCGATCTGCGGCATCGCTGTGGTAGCCACGGGAAAGCCGAACTGCGTGTCGCCCTTGATCAGCGACGGCACGATTTCCACCGAGCCCTTGTAGGGGATATGAACCGCCTTGATGCCGGTCGCCGACGCGAACGCCGCGCCGGAGATATGCGCCGCCGAGCCGATGCCGCCCGATGCATAGTTGAGCAAGCCGGGGGAGCGCCGCGCGGCGGCCACCAGGTCGGCCACCTTGAGATACGAGGAGTTGCTGCCCACGACGAGCATGGCCGGGCTGACGCCAATGCGGGTCACATGGGTGAATGCCGCAGGATCGAACTTGACCCCTGGCTGCAAGAGCTTTTGCGCGATGTGGGTGGAGGCGCCCAGCAGCAAGGTATAGCCATCCGCTGGTTGCTGCGCCACGGATTCGGCGGCAAGAATCCCCGCTGCACCGACTTTGTTCTCGACTACGATAGGTTGGCCCAGCTCCCTGCCCAGCACCTCGGCGAGCTTGCGCGCCTGGATATCGGGGCCGCCACCGGCGGCGTAGGGAACCACCAGCCGGATTGGGCGACTGGGATAGCTGTCTGCGGAAAGTGCGGAGGCCGGCATACCGGATGCCGCAACGACGGGCAGCATCAGCAGGGTCCGCAGTATCAAGCGACGCGCGCAGCGGGAGGATGCAGGCATATCAGGTCTCCTTTATGGTTTCGCCCGATTGTCGCGCCGCTCAAGTATTCGAGACAATTATCCAGTTATTATGAATCCATCAAGATTAGTTATGGCAAAGGCTTCCCTCGCGCACGTGGCTGCTTCGCCCACCGCCCTTCCTAATCGGGTTGACCGCCTGCGTATCCGCCATCTGCGGCTGTTGGACCTAGTGGCGCGCACGGGTTCGCTGACCGCCGCCGCCGAGCTGATGCACATCAGCCAGCCGGCGGTAACTAAGATGCTCCAGGAACTGGAACAGGCCTTCGGCTGCACGCTGATCGAACGCACCACCCGCGGCGGCCGCCTGAGCCCGGCTGGTGAACGCGCCCTCGAGCGCCTGCGCATTGCGCTAGGCGCGCTGGATGCCGCCAGTGAAGCGCTGGCGGAGCGGCCGGAAATCCCGCTGGTCAGAATGGGGGTACTGCCGCTGGTAGGGGTCAACGTGTTGCCGAGGCTGGTCGCCTCGCTAAGCCGGCAAGGCAACCTGCCGCGCCTGCAGGTGCGGGAACACACTGTGAGCGGACTGCTCGGCATGCTCGCCAAGGGAGAGCTCGACTGCGTGGTCGGGCGGCTGGAAGCCGGTCATCCCGAGCAGTCGCAGGAGCGGCTGAGCATTACGCCGCTCTGGGACGAGCACCTGGCAATTGCATGCGCCCCACACCATCCGCTGGCCGGACGCCGCGAGGTGAGCCTGTCGGCGTTGCGCGAAAGTCCATGGATACTGCCACCGCGCGGCACCCACACTCGGGAGATATTCGAACAGCCGTTTCTCGACAACGGCCAGTTGCCACCGGTACCGCATATCGAATCGATTTCATTCCATAGCAGCTTGTCGATAGTGGCCACGAGTGGCTTCCTGGCCGTTGCGCCGGACAGCGCCGTGTTGCACTACAGCGCGATGTCGATGGTGCATAAGGTACGCCTGCGCACGCCATTTGGCTCCGGCCGGATGGTTTTCATCACCCATCAGGATACGGAGGCGTCCCCGGCCGTTACGTTGATTGCCAAGGCACTGCAGGAAGAGGGAAATTCCTAGCGCTGTAATTTTTTAGCAGTCGGCAAGCCGCGCCACGCCGCATGCGCGATGCGTCGATCACCGCGACGTCGATCTATCTGCACGACGACGAGATGCAGCGCGCTCGCCAGCTAGAGCAGGCCTTCGCGCGGCGATAGGTGCTATGCCACCGATCCACGAGACCGCCTATCCGGCGCCGCCGGGCGAGCCTAACGCCATCGAGCTGAAGGCGGCGTTCACGCCGACCGCGGCAGAAATCCGCTTTGCGCAAAACCAGGCGCGCCAGACCTAGGCCTCGGTCCTGATTCTCGTTCAGCTCAAGCTGCTGCAGCGTCTCGGCTACTTCCCGATGCTGGCGGAAGTGCCGGCCGCCGTGATCGACCATGTTGCTTCCGCGCTGTGCATCCGTCCCTTGTCGCGGCGCATCGTCTCGCGCTACGACGTCTCGGGCACCCGGTCACGGCACCTGAAACTGCTGCGCGCCCACCTTGGCATCAGGCAGGTGGATTCCGGTATGCCGGCCGCGGAAGCCGCGCACATCAGATCGAGTTGCCGGACATCGTTACCGTACTGGTTGAGGAGCTGATCCGGGGACGGTATGAACTGCCGCCGACGGATTGCGGCCCAGGCCCGCCACCGATGCAATGAGGCCATCAATGGGGCCGTCGCCGATGGCACTAGATGCGCTTCGCTCATGTCCAGGATCGAGGCGCTATTCGCGATGGCAATGCGGGAAAATCCGGCTGGAATCAGTTGAAACGCGAACCCAAACGCCCAGCCACCCGCGAGATCGCGTTTCGTCAAGCACATCCCGGGTCTGCGGAAATAGCCAGCGATGCTATCGGTGCCTAAGCGGGCCCAGTTGATCACGGAGGCGCGCGCTGGATATCGCCAAGATCTGCTCGCTCAAGGCCGCCAAACGATACACGCTGGCAGTGCTCTTCATTCAGGCCCTAGTATAAGGCGCCAACCGGCCTCGGCCGGGGCTCACATAGCTTAGCGTGCAATATTTTCCGATTTCTGAAGCGCCCCCCGAAACAGCATTTCCTTCGACGACCTTATGCGTGCTGGGTGTTTTGAGGATGCTACCAAACCGCAGGAGGTGCGCTACCGGAGTGCGGATGGTCGTGTTTGGGACGGTAAAGGCGAACTGCCAGATTGGCTGCAGTTGTCCTCACTGAGCCAACCAATGAAGTCGATCCCTACCAATCCGCAAAAATGATTTCTTGAACACAGCACGCAAAGAGCGGAAGCGTGTCCGAGATGTTGGCGCTCAAGAAGACGATCGCGCGCCAGAGCGACCGCTACACCGGCGCGGACGCGCGCCAGGACTATGCCTGGCGGGACGAGCGCGAGGCAGAGCAGGGAAGCGGTTGGTGGATCTGGGGAATGAGGTGAGGGCGCGTCGATGGTGAATGCGTAGCCGGTCGCACCGCGGGCGCTCCGACGCGTACTTCGCCGAGTCTTTCGGGACTGGCTTATTGCTTTCCATCCGAAGCGTCGGTGACGGCTCGCATTCAGAGACGGAAGCTTGGCTCAACCGACAGCCCGCTCATGTGGAAGCTAAGTTCGCTTTTCTGGTCCCTCAGCCTCAAAGGTCTCTTGGCACGTGGGCTGGAAAAGGATTTCTTTCGCGGCAAGGCGCGCGCCCCCGCGCCTCGGGTTGGAAATCATTCAGCGATGGGGTCAAGTCGTGCTGGCAAAGGCTGCATGCGGCCTTGTGGATTGGCAGGAATCAAACTTGGCTGTGGAGCGCGAGAGCTCGCAACTGCTCGAAGCTGACGATGCGGCCCGCGATAGCACTCGCTGCCACAGTTGACGGACTGGCGAGCCAAACCTGGCCAGGGCCGGAACGTCCGGGAAAGTTGCGGTTGATGGCACTGATCGTTACCTGATCCGGGCGCTCCGAGACGCCCGGCCCGGCGTTTACGCAAGCGCCGCACCCCGGTTCGATGAGCTCGACGCCGGCCCGCTTGAACACCTCAAGTATGCCTTCGCGCGAGCAGTAGTCTCTGACGTCCTGGCTGCCAAACTGCAGGAAGTAGTGGGTCGTCTCGGCTACCTTGAGGCTATGCTCGAGAGCCCACTTCATCACTTCGTAGCAGCGCTGCAGATCCTCGCGCTTGCCGCCGGTGCAAGAACCGACGTAAGCAATGTCCACTTGCACCGGATCGCCGAGTTCGGATACGCTCACGCCTCGCCCAGGATCACCGGGGCGGGCTAGCATGGGTTCGAGTTGCGAGCAGTCGACGTCGATGGTGTGCGCCACATCGGCGTTCTCGTCGCTGCGCATCCACGGCTCGATCTCGAACTCGATGCCCCGACGCTCTCGTAAGAAGCGCACCGTCTGCTCGTCGGGAACGATGATGCCGCTGAAGCCACCGATCTCCGCCACCATGTTCGTGAGCGTTGCTCGCTCGTCCGTCGGCAATGAGGCAAGTGCTTCGCCGCCGTATTCGAATACCTGCCCGATCGCCTGGCCGTCCCTTACGTACGGCAGGCGCAGAAGGTGCAACACGATGTCCTTCGCTTCCACCCCTGATGGCAGCCGTCCTTTGAGATTTACCCGACACGTCGCGGGTACCTTCACACGAACGTCGCCAGTGAGCCAAGCGTTGGCCATTTCGGTGGCGCCGATCCCGAACGCGAGTGCGCCCAACGCGCCGCAGTGAGGAGTGTGCGAGTCGGTACCGACGACCAGTTGGCCAGGCTTGACGTAGCGCTCCGCCATGATCGAGTGGCTGATCCCTTCGGACCCGTCCCTGTCGGTCAACAATCCGTGATGGCGTAGCCCGTGCTCCTCGCAGAAGCGCTGCTGGACGCGGCCCATTGACTGCGCCACATCGAGCAGTCCGAGGGCGCGGCGTTCGGGCGGCATGCTGCGGTGGATGAACGTCAGGTGGTCCGAAAAACACACAATGCTGTCGGGATCGTGGAGTTCAATCCGGTCACCGCACTCCCGGCGTAACGAACTGATGCACATCGGGGAGACGTATTCGTGTGCATAACGCCAATCTGCTTTGGCAAAGACGCTTTCGGCAGGTGTTACGCATGTGCGGCGGCTCGCTCTCGCGACGATCTTTTCGGCATAGGTCATCGGCCTCAGTTGCGCAGGCGGTGCCGAAACCTGCCAACCGGAGCGCCGTGCCCGGGTCAGCCTAAAGAGTCCTCCTTGGCGAATCAACTCGGCGGTGAGTTCGTTCTCTCCGCGCGTGAATTCTTC
>NZ_BAAILO010000250.1:0-7233 GCF_054589115.1 Cupriavidus sp. 8B
TCGCCTTCTTTGCCTACTTTCTTGGCGAGACAAGAAAGTAGGTCGCCTCCCCGCAGGGGAGGTGAAACTGCCTTTGACTTTGACGTTAAGCCGTTGCTCTTGACATAGCAAACCCGCTGGAGCAAGGGCCCGCTCCGGGTTACCATGCGAGGGCTCCAATCCCGGCTGTCCTCGCCCCACACCCGCATGCTCCAGACCTTCGCCATCCTGCTGGTTTTCCAATCCCTCGGGGAAGCGCTCAGCTATTCCCTGAGCCTGCCCGTGCCCGGGCCGGTGATCGGCATGATCCTGCTGTTCGGCTGGCTTACGTTCGACGACCGGCTGTTGCCGGTGATCCAGGGGACCACGTCCGAGCTGCTCAAGCACTTGTCGCTGCTGTTCGTGCCGGCCGGCGTCGGCATCATGGTGCACGCGCACCGCATCGGCGGGGAGTGGCTGCCGATCGTGGTGGCGCTGGTGCTGTCCACCTGGCTGGCGATCGCCACCACCGCGCTGGTGGCGCGCGCGCTGATGGGCCGTGCGCGGCCGCCCGAGGATGCCGTCGCGCCCGGCGCGCAGGCCGGTTCGGGAGAACAAGCATGACGCCGCGCCTGAACGAGATCTGGGTCTACCTGGCGGCCAGCCCGCTGCTCGGCCTGACCGCCACCTTGCTGGCCTATGTCTTCGCGTTCCGCGTCTATGAGCGCGCGCGCTTCTCGCCGCTGGCCAATCCCGTGATGATCGCGGTCGCCATCCTGGTCACCCTGCTGACGGTGACCGGCACGCCGTACAAGACCTATTTCGATGGCGCGCAGTTCGTCCACTTCCTGCTCGGGCCGGCTACCGTCGCTCTGGCCGTGCCGCTCTACATGCAGCTGCCCAAGCTGCGCCGGCACGTGTTCCCGCTGCTGGGCGGACTGCTGGCGGGATCGCTGGTGGCGGTGGTATCGGCCGTCGGCATCGCCTGGCTGCTGGGCGCGTCGCCCGAGACCATGCGCTCGCTCGCGCCCAAGTCGGTCACCATCCCGATCGCCATGGGCGTGGCCGAGAAGATCGGCGGCCTGCCCTCCCTGACCGCCGTGCTGGTGATGGCCACCGGCATCATCGGCGCGGTCAGCGCCACCAAGCTGCTGAACCTGCTGCGCATTTCCGACTACACCGTGCGCGGCTTCGCCACCGGCGTGGCAGCGCACGGCATCGGCACCGCGCGCGCCTTCCAGGTCAACCAGGAGGCCGGCGCCTTCGCCGCGCTCGGCATGGGCCTGAACGGCGTGCTGACCGCCGTGATCGTGCCGATGCTGGCGGCATGGATGCCGCGCTGATCCCTGCTGACAGGACGTTGTCAGGAGCCCCCGCGCATGATCCGTCTCTCCATCACCCCTGAGAGAAAGAGAGACCATCATGAGCGGACTGATCAACTGGCTTGAAATCCCTGTCACGGACATGGCCCGTGCCATCCGGTTCTACGAACAGGCCTTCGAGACCACCCTCAAGCGCGAAACCATGGCGCAGATCGACATGGCTGTGTTTGCCAACCATGAGCCTGGTGGCGCACTGGTGGCTGGCGAGGGCTACCGCCCTTCGGCCGACGGCTGCCTGCCTTACCTGCACACGCCGCAGCTCACGGCGCTGCTGGCGCGTGTCACGGCGGCCGGCGGCAAGACCGTGTTCGGCCCGCTGCAGCTGCCTGGCGATATCGGCCATATTGCGCATATCATCGACAGCGAAGGCAATCGCGTCGGCCTGCACCAGCCGCTGGCAGGCTGATCGGCTACCGCAACCGCTTTACCAATACCCGCATAGCACCAAGATGAAGCCTCGATGAGCCGCCGCGCTGACCGCCTTTTCCAGATCGTCCAGGTATTGCGGGGGCGCCGCCTCACCACGGCGGCGCTGCTGGCGCAGCGGCTCGGGGTGTCCGAGCGCACGGTGTACCGGGATATCCAGGCGCTGTCGCTGTCGGGCGTTCCGGTCGAGGGCGAAGCGGGCATCGGCTACCGGTTGCGGGCCGACTATGACGTCCCTCCGCTGATGTTTACCGCGATCGAAGTCGAGGCGCTGGTGGCAGGGCTGCGCCTGCTCAAGGCCTGGGGCGGCGGCGCGCTGGCCGCCGCCGCCGATCCCGCGCTGGAAAAGCTGGTGGCGGCGCTGCCGCCCGCGCGGCGTCATGCGGCGCAGCAAAGCCGCGTGTTCGCCCCCGAATTCGTCAACCTCCCGCAGGTGCGTGACGCGTTTGACGTGGTGCACGGCGCCATGAACGCGCAACGCCTGCTGCGCCTGGACTATACCGACGCGCAACAACGCGCCACCGACCGCATCGTGCAGCCGCTGGGCCTGTTTTTCTGGGGCAATAGCTGGCTGCTGGCCGCCTGGTGCACCACGCGCACCGACTATCGCAGCTTCCGCCTGGACCGCTGCCGCGGCATCGTCATGCTGGACGAACGCTTCCACGAAACGCCCGACCGCTCGCTCAACGGCTTCCTGCGTGCGGTGCAGCACACCAGCGGCTAGCCGGCTGATCGGCTGATCGGCCAAGGGGCGCGCGGATAACATCGACCCCCGCTTCACGCGAGGCTGTGGGCACCTGCAGGATGCGCCTTTAGGCCGGCTCGGCCAGCAGCGTCTCGATGTCGCGCTTGATGTCCTCGGGCTTGGTGGTGGGCGCGTAGCGCTTGAACACCGTCCCGTTGCGGCGCAGCAGGAACTTGGTGAAGTTCCACTTGATCACCTCCAGGCCAAGCACGCCCGGCTTCTCCGAGGTCAGCCATCGATACAGCGGATGCGCGTTGTCGCCCTTGACGTCGATCTTGCCGAACATCGGGAAGGTGACGTGGAAGCGCGATTCACAGAACTGGCCGATCTGCGCTGCGTCGCCCGGCTCCTGCTTGCCGAACTGGTTGCAGGGAAAACCCAGCACTTCAAGGCCACTGCCTGCATACTGTTCCTGCAGCGCCTGCAGGGCGGCATATTGGGGCGTGAAGCCGCACTCGCTGGCGGTGTTCACGATCAGCAGCACCTTGCCGCTGAATTGCGACAGCGGCACCGGCTGGCCGGCCAGGGAACTGGCTTCGAACTGGTAGACATTGCTCATGACGGAATCCTCGGGTGGCACGGCGGCGCACGGCGATGCGCGTCCTGCGCCGGACAGTGTACTAGGCGATGCTGCCGTGCGTGCTCAGATCACGTTCAGATGTTCGGTGCCGGCGCCCAGGTCGGTCTCGCGGTCCAGGGTGCCGTGCAGCTTGATCATCAGCCGCAGGTCGTTGAGCGAGTCGGCGTTGCGCAGCGCGTCTTCGTAGGTGATCTTGCCGGCTTCGTACAGGTCGAACAGCGCCTGGTCGAACGACACCATGCCCTGCTCTCGCGATTTCTTGATGACTTCCTTGAGCGCGTGGATCTCGCCCTTGAAGATCAGGTCGGCCACCAGCGGCGTGCCGATCATGATCTCCACCGCCGGCACGCGGCCCTTCTGCCCCTTGCGTGGCAACAGGCGCTGCGACACCATCGCCTTCAGGTTGAGCGACAGGTCGATCAGCAACTGCTGGCGCTTTTCCTCGGGGAAGAAGTTGACCACGCGGTCGATGGCCTGGTTGGCATTGTTGGCGTGCAGGGTGGCCAGGCACAGGTGGCCCGTTTCCGCGTACTGCATCGCGTATTCCATGGTTTCCCGGTCGCGGATTTCGCCGATCAGGATCACGTCGGGCGCCTGGCGCAAGGTGTTCTTCAACGCCACGTGCCAGGAGTCGGTATCGATGCCGACCTCGCGCTGCGTGACGATGCAGTTCTGGTGCGCGTGCACGTATTCGATCGGGTCCTCGATGGTGATGATGTGCCCGTACGAATGGGCGTTGCGGTGATCGAGCATGGCGGCGAGCGACGTCGACTTGCCCGAGCCGGTGGCGCCGGTGACGATCACCAGCCCGCGCTTTGACATCACGATGTCATGCAGCGCCGGCGGCAGGTCGAGATCTTCCACCGAAGGGATGCGCGTATTGATGGTACGCACCACCATGCCCGCCTTGCCCTGCTGGATGAACGCGGAAACGCGAAAGCGCCCGGCGTTGGGCACGGAGATGGCGAAGTTGCACTCGCGGCTGCCGTCGAACTCGCTCGCCTGACGCTCGTTCATGATGGAGCGCACCAGGCCAAGCGCCTGGGTGGGATTGAGCGGCTGCTGCGAGACCGGCGTGATCTTGCCGTCGACCTTGATGGCGGGCGGAAAGTCGGCGGTGATGAACAGGTCCGAGCCGCGGTTTCCCACCATGAGCTCGAGCAGGTCGTTGATGTACTTGGCGGCGGATTCGCGATCGAGCATGGCGGTGTCCTGGTTCGGATGCGGCGGACTCGCCTCAGCCCGTGAATGAGTCGGGGTTCTTGGCGATGGCGCGCGCATCGTTGTAGTTGATGATGCCGCGCTTGATCAGGTCCGACAGGCACTGGTCCAGCGTCTGCATGCCAAGCCCGCTGCTGGTCTGCATCATCGAGTACATCTGCGCGATCTTGTTCTCGCGGATCAGGTGGCGGATCGCCGGCGTGGCAATCATGATCTCGTGCGCCGCCGTGCGGCCGTTGCCGTCGCGCGTCTTGAGCAGCGTTTGCGAGATCACCGCTTCGAGCGACTCGGACAACATGGTGCGCACCATGTCTTTTTCTTCGGGCGGGAACACGTCGACAACCCGGTCAATGGTCTTGGCCGCCGAACTGGTGTGCAGCGTGGCGAACACCAGGTGGCCGGTTTCGGCCGCGGTCAGCGCCAGGCGGATGGTTTCCAGGTCGCGCAGCTCGCCCACCAGCACCACATCGGGATCCTCGCGCAGCGCGGAGCGCAGCGCATTGGCGAAGGAATGCGTGTGCGGCCCCAGCTCGCGCTGGTTGATCAGGCTCTTCTTGGACGTGTGCACGAACTCGATCGGATCCTCCACCGTGAGGATGTGGCCCATGTCGTGATCGTTGCGGTGGTCCACCATCGCCGCCAGCGTGGTGGATTTGCCCGAACCCGTGGGCCCGGTCACCAGCACCAGGCCGCGCGGCTTCATGCACAGGTCGGCGAACACCGCCGGCGCGCGCAGGTCCTCCAGCGTCAATACCTTGGAGGGAATGGTCCGGAACACCGCGGCGGCGCCGCGCTGCGTGTTGTAGGCATTGACCCGGAAACGCGACAGGCTGGCGATTTCGAAGGAAAAGTCGATTTCCAGCCGTTCCTCATATTGCTTGCGCTGGGTGTCGCTCATGATGTCGTACACCATGGCATGGACATCCTTGTGGCCCATCGCGGCCACATTGATGCGGCGCATATCGCCGTGGATACGCACCATCGGCGGCATGTCTGCCGAGAGATGGAGATCGGACGCCTTGTTCTTGACGGCGAAAGCTAATAGCTGCGCGATGTCCATCTATAATGACCCCACCCTTTTTTGTCGTACCTTTTGTTGTACTTCTTGATATGTTCGCCGGATTATGTCTGTAATCGCCGCCAACTTGCAAGCCGTCAACCGGCGCGTCGCGGCAGCCGCACAACAGGCCGGTCGACCGGCCGGTGTAGTCACGCTTCTGGCGGTTTCCAAGACCTTCCCCGCTGCCGCGGTGCAGGCCGCGTTCGACGCCGGCCAGCGCGCCTTTGGCGAGAACTACGTGCAGGAAGGCGTGGACAAGATGGCACAGCTTGGCGGCTTGCGCGACCAGATCAGCTGGCACTTCATCGGCCCCCTGCAAAGCAACAAGACGCGTGCCGTAGCCGAGCAGTTCGACTGGGTCCATGCCATCGACCGCCTGCGCATCGCCGAGCGGCTGTCGGCGCAGCGCCCCGCCGGCATGGCGCCGCTGCAAGTCTGCCTGCAGGTCAATATCAGCGGCGAAGCCAGCAAGAGCGGCGTCGCGCCAGACGAAGTGCCCGCGCTGGCACGCGCCGTGGCTGCGCTGCCCGGGCTGCGGCTGCGCGGCCTGATGGCCATTCCGGCGCCGCAGAGCGACGCGGCGGCCCAGCGCCGGCCGTTTGCCGCGCTGCGCACCCTGCTCGACACCTTGCGCGCCGCCGGGCTGGATGTGGACACCCTGTCGATGGGCATGTCCGCCGACATGGAGGCCGCCATTGCCGAGGGCGCTACCGTGGTGCGCATCGGCACCGCCATTTTCGGCGCGCGTGACTATGCCACGGCACCCGAGGCGACACAGGCCACGCCGGGCTGAACGCCGCCCCCTTATTTCCAGACGATTCCCAGCAAGAGACCGACATGCTCAACAATCTCACCTTTGGTTTCCTCGGCGGCGGCAATATGGCCACCGCCCTGATCGGCGGCCTGATCGCCCGGGGCGTGCCGGCCACCTCGATCCGCGTGGTCGATCCGTTCGATGAAGCGCAGGCACGGCTGCGGCGCGACCTCGGGGTGCATGCGGCAGGCGCGCCCGACGCCGCCTTTGGCAAGAGCGACGTGCTCGTGCTGGCGGTCAAGCCGCAGCAGTTCCGCGAGGCAGCGGCATCGCTGCTGCCGCACCTGGGCGACAGCCTGATCGTGAGCGTGGCCGCCGGCATCCGCCTGGCCGACATGCAGCGCTGGTTCGGCGGGCGCACCCGCCTGGTGCGCGCCATGCCCAACACACCGGCGCTGGCCGGCATGGGCATGACCGGCCTGGCCGGCGTAGCCGGGCTGGCGCAGCAAGACCGCGACATCGCCCGTGCGCTGGCCGAAGCCGTGGGCAAGTGCGAATGGGTGGAAGGCGACGCGCAGATCGACGCAGTGACCGCCATCTCCGGCAGTGGCCCGGCCTACGTCTTCTACTTCATCGAAGCCATGGAGAAGGCGGCCGTGGAACTCGGCCTGAGCACCGCGCAAGGACGCGCGCTGGCAGTGGAAACCTTCCGCGGCGCCGCGGCCCTGGCCGCGCAGTCGGACGAGCCGGTCAGCCTGCTGCGCGAGCGTGTGACCTCCAAGGGCGGCACCACCTATGCAGCGCTCACGGCGATGCAAGCCGCCGGCATCGGCGAAGCCTTTGTTAAAGCCATGCACGCCGCGGCGGAACGCGCGACGCAAATGGGTGCGGAGTTTGGCAAGGACTGAGTGAAGGCTCTTCTGCCAGGGTGACCTCCCAGCGCGCTCGCCGGAGCCGGCCGAAAAGGCCAAAACCGCCTGGGATGACGACGGCTGTCTCCCTCTCCCCTCAGGGGGAGAGGGCCGGGGAGAGGGGTGGCTTAGCTAGGAGCCACTCAAAGCGACGCCCGTGGTTTTTTCCAGCACGACGGCATGACGAGCGCCGGCG